>NZ_JBISAI010000025.1:0-105252 GCF_044391605.1 Kitasatospora sp. NPDC018619 | reverse complement strand
CCGCGGGGGGGGGGGGGGCGCGGGGGGGGCGGGGGGGGCCCCCCCCCCCCCCCCCCCCCGCCGGGGGGGGGGGGGGCCCCCCCCCCCCCCCCCCCCCGGCGCTGCGCCGTTCCGGAGGATTCCGGACCTCGCATCCGGAAGGCCATCGGTCGCGGGAAAGTCCCGCGCGCCCGGGTTGCCTGCACCCGGATCCGTTTCCCGAGGCGCCGGCGGGGTTACCCGCGAAGGACAACCCCGAACGAGGAGTCGATTCCGTGGAACAGTCCGGACCGGTGAAGAAGATCGTCGAGAAGGTCGGTGAGATCGTCGAGCACGCCACCCCGAGCGGGCGGCCGGAGCTCCCCGGTGCGCCCGGCGCCGTCCCGCCGAGCGTGGAGGAGCCGACCGAGGTGCGCGACCCGCTGCCGCCCAAGCCCGACCAGGCGGCCCCGCGGCCGGTGACCGCGACCGGGCGCGACACGGGCGCAGGCCCGCGGGCCAGGTCGCAGGACGGCGCCTTCCTGACCACCGCGCAGGGCGCCCGGCTGCCCGACAGCGACCACTCCCTCAAGGCCGGGCCCCGCGGCCCGGTGCTGCTGCAGGACCACCACCTGCGCGAGAAGATCACGCACTTCGACCACGAGCGGATCCCCGAGCGCGTCGTCCACGCCCGCGGCGCCGCGGCCCACGGCGTCTTCCGCGGGTACGGGAGCGCGGCGGCCGTCTGCAAGGCCGCGTTCCTCGGCGAGGACGTCGAGACGCCGGTGTTCGTGCGCTTCTCCACCGTGCTCGGCTCGCGCGGCTCGGCGGACACCGTCCGCGACACCCGCGGCTTCGCCACGAAGTTCTACACCTCCGAGGGGGTGTTCGACCTCGTCGGCAACAACATCCCGGTGTTCTTCATCCAGGACGCCATCAAGTTCCCCGACATCATCCACGCGGGCAAGCCCCACCCCGACCGCGAGATCCCCCAGGCGCAGAGCGCCCACGACACCTTCTGGGACTTCGTCACCCTGCACACCGAGGCCGCCCACCACACCCTGTGGAACATGTCCGACCGGGGCATCCCGCGCTCCTACCGCACCATGGAGGGCTTCGGCGTCCACACCTTCCGGCTGGTCAACGCCGAGGGCGCGAGCACCCTCGTCAAGTGGCACTGGAAGCCCAGGCTCGGCGTGCACTCCATGGTCTGGGAGGAGGCGCAGCTGGTCGCCGGGGCCGACCCGGACTTCCACCGCCGGGACCTCGCGGACGCGATCGAGGCCGGTGCGTTCCCGCAGTGGGAGCTGGGCATCCAGACCTTCCCCGACACCCCGGAGCAGACCTTCGAGGGCATCGACCTGCTCGACCCGACCAAGATCGTGCCGGAGGAGCTGGCGCCGGTGCGCCCCGTGGGGCTGCTGACGCTCAACGCCAACCCGACCAACTTCTTCGCGGAGACCGAACAGGTCGCCTTCCACCCCGGCCACCTGGTGCCGGGCATCGACATCACCGACGACCCGCTGCTGTCGGGGCGCCTGTTCTCGTACCTGGACACCCAGATCACCCGCCTGGGCGGCCCGAACTTCGCCCAGATCCCGATCAACCGCACCCACGCGCCGGTCAACGACATGCTGCGCGACGGCTTCCACCAGGACGCGGTGCACAGCGGCGTCGCCCCGTACAAGCCCAACTCGCTCGACGGCGGCTGCCCGTTCTTCGCCGGCGCCGGGGACCACGCCTACATCGAGTACCCGACGCCGGTGCCCCCGGCCACCAAGGTGCGCGAGGCGCCGGCCTCCTTCGCGGACCACTTCAGCCAGCCCCGGCTGTTCTGGGCGAGCATGAGCCCGGTGGAGCGCGAGCACATCGTCGCCGCCTACACCTTCGAGCTCGGCAAGTGCCACGAGCAGGCGATCAAGGAGCGCGGCCTGCGGGTGCTCGCCGAGATCGACAGCTACCTGTGCGCGCAGGTGGCCGCCGGCCTCGGTCTGCCCGCGCCCGAGCCCAGCGCCCCGTTCGAACCGGCCCGGCCGAGCCCCGCCCTCTCCCAGGTGGGCCGGACGTGGCCGCTGGACGGCCGGGTCGTCGGCCTGGTCGCGGGCACCGACCACGGCGCCCTGGCGAGCGTGCGCCGGGCCGTGCTGGACGCGGACATGGTCCCGCTGGTGATCGCCACCTCCGGCGGCACCCTCCGGGCCGAGGGCCACGACGAGGCCCTCGCCGTGCAGCGGACGTTCACCACCGCCCGCTCGGTGGAGTTCGACGCGCTCGTCCTGGTGGGCGCCCCCGGTCCGGCACCCGACGCGGAGGCCTCCCGGGACGCCAAGGCGGGCAACCCGCTGCCGCCCTCCTCGCCGGTCGACCCGCGGCTCGTGCTCATGCTGACCGAGGCCTACCGCCACGCCAAGCCGCTGCTGGCGCTGTCCGGCGGGCAGCGCGCCCTCCAGGCCGCCGGCATCGCCGAAGGCGCCCCCGGCGTCCTCCTCGGCGACCGGCCCGACGACGCGGTGCGCCAGCTCGGCCCGCTGCTCGCGGCCCACCGCGTCTGGAACCGCTTCCCGCCGCCCTCCGCCGCCTGACCACGGCCCCCCGCCGGGAACGGGGCGCCCCCGCACCGGGGGCGCCCCGTTCGCCGTCGGCGCCCGCCTCCGCCTCCGGGCCCGGACGGGATGGGACGGGACGGGACGGGGAAAATTCGATTGCGGCCGGAGCGGGCCCGCGAAACGATCCCATCGCACACGAAACGCCCCTTTTCACCCCGGGACCACTCACTGCCATGAACACCGTCATCGTCGACACCCTGCACGGCCGGGTCCGCGGCCGCCTGCGCGAGGGCACCGCGTCCTTCCTCGGCATCCCCTACGCGGCACCGCCGTTCGGCGTGAACCGGATGCGCCCGCCCCGGGCCCCCGAGCCGTGGAGCGGCGTGCGCGACGCCTTCACCCCCGGCCCTGCGGCGCCCCAACCCGGCTACGGGCCCGCCATGGACGGACTGCTGATCCCGGCCGGGCCCCAGGGCGAGGACTGCCTGAACCTGAACGTCTGGACGCCCTCCCCCCACCGCTCACCGGACGGGCTTCCCGTCATGGTGTGGATCCACGGCGGCGCCTTCCGCAACGGCTCCGGCTCGCTGCCCACCTACGACGGGTCCGCCCTCGCCGCCGACGGCGTCGTCTGCGTGACCCTCAACTACCGCCTGGGCGCCGAAGGCTTCCTCCTCCTGCCGGACGGCACGGCCAACCTCGGGCTCCTGGACCAGATCGCCGCCCTGGAGTGGGTGCGCGACAACATCGCCGGCTTCGGCGGGGACCCGCACAACGTGACCGTCTTCGGACAGTCGGCCGGCGCCATCGGCATCACCGCACTCATGACCATGCCCGGCGCCGGGGGCCTGTTCCGGCGCGCCATCACGCAGAGCGGCGCCGGCCACCATGCCCACTCCCCGGAGACGGCCCGGCAGATCACCCTGCGACTGGCCGAGCTGGCCGGCGTCGAGTGCACCGCCGAGGCCCTCGCCGCCGTGCCCCCGCAGGACCTCCTCGCCGCCGAGGGACGCCTCGCCCAGGAGATCGCGCGCAGCACCGAACCCGGACGGTGGGGCGAGTCCGCCGGAGGCGGCACCACGGTCCTCCCGGTGTTCGGTACCGCGAGCCTGCCCGAACGCCCGGTCGACGCCATCGCGGCCGGCGCCGGCCGCGACCTCGACCTGCTCACCGGCGTGACCAGCGAGGAGTTCCGCCTCTTCCTCGTCCCGCTCGGCATGGCCGACCGCATCGGCGACCCCTTCCTCGACGGCTTCCTCGCCGCGCTGGGGCTCGATCCCGCCACGGCCCGGGCCCGCTACACCGCCTCCCGGTCGGGAGCGGGCGCCGCGGACCTCTTCTCCGCCCTGATGACCGACCACGGTTACCGGGTGCCCGCCATCCGGGTCGCCGAGGGCCGCGCGGCACACGGCGCCGACACCTACTTCTACGAGTTCACCCAGCCCTCCCCCGCCCTGGACGGCGCCCTCGGCGCCTGCCACATGGCCGAACTCGGCTCCGTCTTCGGCAACCCCGACGACCCGCTGACGGACCCGTCGGCCCATCCGCAGCTCTCCGACCGGATCCGCGGCGCCTGGACGTCCTTCGCCCGCCACGGCCGCCCCGGGCACGGGCAGCTGCCGCCGTGGCCCGCCTACCTGCCCGGTCGGCAGGTCATGCGGCTGGAGTCCGCGGAGCCCGCGGTCCACCGGGATCCGGGGCACGAGGAACGGACCCTCTGGGAGGGCCGGCGCTGACTCGCCGGCCGCCGTTCCCGGGTGGTGCCCGGGAACGGGGGCCGACCACCGCGGTCCCGGTCCTTTTAGGGCGCGGGTTTCCGAGCAGAAGCCCGGTATGGGCATTCCCAGTCCGCCCGGGGTTCCGTCGCGGCGCTTCGCCCCCGCCCCGGAGAACGTCGCGCTGGCGCGGCGGTTCGTGCGCTCGGCGCTGGCCGGTCTGCCGGCCGACGTGGTGGACACCGCCGAGCTGCTGACCAGCGAGATCGCGGCCAACGCCGTCCTGCACGCGCGCACCGAGTTCGAGGTGCAGGCGTGGTCCGAGGACGGCAGGGTGCTGGTGCGGGTCAGCGACCGGCGGCCCGACGCCGGCCTCGTCCCGCACGCCCGCCACCCGTACGCCAGCACCGGGCGCGGCCTGGGCCTGGTGGAGGACCTCGCGCCCAGCCACGGCGTCCACAGCGACGCCGAGCGCAAGACGGTCTGGTTCGAGCTCTGGCCGGGGCGCCCCGATCCGCCGGCCTCCGCGTGGGAGACCGTCGCACCGGGCGCCCCGACCGTGGACGTGACCCTCGTCGACGTGCCGTACGCCCTGTACTGGGCGGCCCAGCAGCAGTGGGAGGGGCTGCTGCGGGAGCTGTACCTCGACGGCTGCACCAAGGAACGCGCCGGCCTGTCGGCGGAGGACCTGACCGCCGCCCGGAACGCCGCGTGCGTGATCTCCGAGTGCATGACGACCTCGGTCCAGCAGGAGAACCCGGACAGTTCCACCCTCTCGGTGCGGGTGGCCTTCCCCGCGCACGCCGGCCCGGAGGTGGCGGTCCTGTCCCGGGTGCTGGACGACGCCGAGGAGACCGCCCAGCGCGGGGAGCTGCTCACCCTCCCCGCGCTCCCCCAGATCCGGGCCTTCCGGAATTGGCTGTTCGACCAGGTGGTCTCCCAGCTGGAAGGCGGCCACCCCACCGCCTGGACGATGAACCCCGACGCGCCGAACGGCACTCCCACCGAGCTGGCCCCGTGGGACGCCAGCGAGATCGAGGCCGCCAACGTCCCGACCATCGCGGCCGACGACCTCAACCGGATCATCGCGGTGAACACCGCCGCCGCGGACCTGCTCGGCTGGAGCCCGCAGGAGCTGGTCGGGGAGCGGCTGACGGTGATGATCCCCCAGCACCTGCGCAGCCGCCACGAAGCCGCCTTCGCGTCCCTGCTGCTCACCGGGCAGCCCCGCATCCTGGGCCGTTCCGTCCCGCTCCCCGCCCTGCACCGGGACGGCCGGCTGATCCCCGTCCGGCTGCACGTCCAGACCCAGGAGGCGATCGACGGACGCACCGTGTTCGTCGCCCAGGTCACCCCGCGGACCGCGCCCACCGGCCCGCCGCCGGAGCCCCGGGAGCTGCGCGGCCCGCACGCGCCGCGGCAGGACCCCTGCCCGGTGCACCTGCCCACCACCACGAGCAAGTCGAAGCGGGCCAGCGTCGACCGGGAGGCACTGGAGCGGCTGGCCCTGTTGGCGGACACCGGCGTCGCCCTGGCCAGCACCCTGAACCTGGAGGAGCGCCTGCGCCGCGTCTGCCACGCGCTCACCCGGCGGCTGGCCGACTGGTGCGTGGTGAACCTCGTCACCGAGCAGGGCGAGGTGGAGCGGGTGTGCATCGGCCACCGGGACTCCCAGGCCGTCACCGACAGCACCCTCCTGGGCAGGCTCCCCCCGCTGTCCGAGGACACCCAGGGCCTCCTCCCCCGCGTCATGCGCGGCGCCGGCCCCCTGCTGGTCACCGAGTTCCTGCCGCCCGGGAGGGCCCAGAGCGCGCTGGAGGCGCGGCAGCTGGAGCTGTTCGAACGCTTCGGCGCGGACAGCGCCGTGGTGGCCCCGCTGCGCGCCCGCCGGGAGGTCCTGGGCTCGCTGACCCTGGTGCGCACCAGCGCCGAGAACCCCTTCACCAGGGAGGACGTCCGCCTGGTCGCGGAGCTCACCCCCGGCATCGCCCTCGGGGTGGACAACGCCCGGCTGTACCTGCGCACCCGGCACACCGCCGAGCGCCTCCAGCGCGCGCTGCTGCCCGACCTGCCGGACGTCGAGCACCTGGAGATGGTCGCCCGCTACGTCCCCTCCAGCAGGACCGCCGAGGTGGGCGGCGACTGGTACGACGCGTTCGTCCTCCCCTCGGGCGACACCGTCCTGGTGATCGGCGACGTGGCGGGCCACGACCTGCGGGCGGCCGTCGCGATGAGCACGCTGCGCAACATGCTGCGCGGCATCGCGGTGGACCGCGGGGAACCGCCCGGCATCGTGCTGCGCCAACTGGACCGGGCAAGCCAGACGCTCCACCCGCAGTCCACCGCCACCTGCGTCTACGCGCTGGTGAAGAGCCGGGACGGCGGCCCCTGGGAGCTGAACCACTCCTCCGCGGGGCACCTGCCGCCGCTGCTCACCACGCGGGAGGGCGAGACCCGCTACCTGGACGCGGGCGCGGGCCTGCTGATCGGCATGGACATCGACCTGCCCCGCACCACCGCCAGCGACGTCCTCCCGCCCCGCTCCACCCTGCTGCTGTACACGGACGGACTCATCGAGCGCCGCGGGCAGTCCCTGGACGACTCGATGGCCCGGCTGCGCCGGCACACCTCCGCCCTCGCCGAGGCTCCGCTGGAGGTGTTCTGCGACGAGCTGATCCTGGCCCTGGGCGCGGAGAGCGACGACGACATCGCGCTGCTCGCGCTGCGCGTCGACGCGTCGGGCCGCACCCCGCCCGCCGTCTGAGGGCCGCGGCCCGGCCGCTCAGCCGCCGAGGACCGGGCCGACCAGGTCGAACTCGGCCCAGATGGTCTTGCCCTGGGCGTGCGCCTCGGCGCCCCAGCGGTCGGCGACCCGCTCGACGATGACCAGCCCGTGGCCGCCCGGCAGGGCGGGCGCGTACGGGCGGCGCGGCGCGGGCAGGGCCGGACTCCGGTCGCTGACCTCGACCCGCAGGCGGGCCGTGGTGAGGTCCAGGACCAGCTCCAGCGGGCCGTTCCCGTGCAGCATGGCGTTGGCGACGAGCTCCGCGACCACCAGGACGACGTCGGCGGGGCCGCCGCCGGGGTCCTCGGCGTGCCGGGGGCTCCCGCCCCAGTCGTCGAGCGCCTGGACGGTGTGGGCCCGGGCGCGGGCGACCGGTTGCGGCACCCCGGCGAGCATCAGACGTCTGCGCTGGCCCCCGCCGGGCGGGACGGGCCCCGTCCGCCGCGGGTCGCCGGCCAGGGTTCCCCGGCTCATCGTCATGTGAGGGTGCCCCTTCGGCTCGACGGCGGTTTCGGATGCTCGGATTCCCCGTGCCAACGGAATTATGTCCCCTCCGGGCCTCCGGGCGTGGCGGGTGGGGTTCCGGAGCCGGGCGCTGCCCCCCGGGTCAGGACGCCAGGGCCGAGTCGACCGACTCGTGGAGGGAGAAGACCGTCCGCGCACCGGTGAGCTCCAGGACCCGCATGACGGTGGGCGCCACCGCGGCGAGCCGCAGGTCCACGCCCGCGCGTCCCGCTTCCGTCCGGGTCCTCAGCAGGAGGTTGAGGCCCGACGAGTCGCAGAACCCCACCGCGCCCAGGTCCACGACGATCAGCGGCGGGCGCCGCCCGACCAGCTCGGCGAGCACCTCGGCCACCGGTGCGAGCGTCTCGATGTCGAGGTCGCCCGCCAGGGCGCAGACGACCGCTCCGCCCTGCGCGGTGCGGGTCTGCACGGCGGCGTCCGTACAGGCAGGCGGGACCGCGAAGGCGAGGTCTCCGGGGTGGTTGTCGGCTGGCGTCATCGTCGTCCCCTCGGTGTCGGGTGCCCTGCGACCCTACGCAGATCGGGGCGGTCGGCCAAGCAGGCCGGGTGGGGTCGGCCGACGCCGTGGCGGGAGCGTTCCCGCGGGTACCCGCTCAGTCCTCCTCCAGCCCCTCGCGCAGGCGCCGCAGGGTGCGCGAGAGCAGCCGGGAGACGTGCATCTGGGACAGCCCCAGGCGCTCGCCGATCTGCGACTGCGTCAGCTCCTCGCAGAAGCGCATCGACAGGATCAGCCGCTCGCGCTCGGGCAGGGCCGCGATGAGCGGCTTGAGCGCCACCAGGTCCTCCACCTTGGACAGGGCGTGGTCCTCCACGCCGAGCCGGTCGCCCAGCGCGCCCGGCCCCTCGTCGTCCTCCGCGCCGCCCAGGTCGAGGGAGCCCGCGGTGTGCCCGTTCGACGCCGTCAGCCCCTCGACCACCTCCTCCTCGGAGATCCGCAGGTACCCGGCCAGTTCGGCCACCGTGGGCGCGCGGTCCAGCTCCTGGGACAGCCGGTCCTGGGCCTTGGCCAGCCCGATCCGCAGCTCCTGCAACCGCCGCGGAACGTGCACCGCCCAGGTGGTGTCCCGGAAGTGCCGGCGGATCTCGCCCAGCACCGTGGGCAGGGCGAAGGTCGTGAACTCCACCCCCAGGTCCGGATCGAAGCGGTCTATCGCCTTGATCAGGCCCACCGCGCCCACCTGCAGCAGGTCCTCCTGCGGCTCCCGGTGGGCGTTGAAGCGGCGGATCGCGAACCGCACCAGCGACAGGTTCATCTCCACCAGGGTGGCCCGCACGTAGGAGTACTCCCGGGTGCCCTCCTCCAGCGTGGCGAGCCGGCGCAGCAGCACCCGGGTCAGCTCCCGTGCGTCGGCCGGCGCCACCTCCCGCAGGTCCTCGACCGTGGCCAGCTCCGGCGGCAACAGGTCGTGCGGCGTGGCCGCCGCGGGCGCGGCTGTGGAGACGAGCGGTTCACCAGTGGTCAGGGCCATCGGAGTCCTTCCCTCGTATCGGCGTGACGGAACGCCCGTTACCCCGTACCGGCCGATCGATGCACCCGCGGGATGTGAGGATTCCATGAAGGAGGTTCGTACACCTCGGGCAGGGCGCCGGACCGGACGGCGGGCGGGTCGAACTGCCCACACTAACGCGACCACCGGCCGTTTCGGGCCGGGCGGACGCCTGGGGTAGCCTCCGGTCGGGAACACATCACCCCGCTACCACGGCCCGCTCCGTGGTGCCCACGACCGGATGCGGGCCAGTGGCCCGGCGTTCTACGGAGGCGACATTCGATGGCTGGCCCGACCCTGTCCCCCGACTCGCAGCACCGCTCGCAGGACGGGCCGGGCACCGCGCTCGTGAACGAGGCGGAGCTGCGGCAGCTGCTGGCGGGGCTGACGGCCGTACGGGACGGCGACTTCAGCACGGAGCTGCCCGACGACGCGGACGGCCTGCTGGGCGAGATCGCGACCGTGTTCAACGGGATGGTCGACCAGCTGTCCCACTTCACCTCGGAGGTCACCCGGGTGGCGCGGGAGGTCGGCACCGAGGGGCGCCTCGGCGGCCAGGCGAAGGTGCCGGGCGTGTCGGGCACCTGGGCGGACCTCACCGACTCGGTCAACGCGATGGCCGGCAACCTCACCTGGCAGGTGCGCAACATCGCCCAGGTGACCACGGCGGTGGCGCGCGGGGACCTCACCCAGAAGATCGAGGTCGACGCCCAGGGTGAGATCCTGGAGCTCAAGGACACCGTCAACACGATGGTCGACCAGCTGTCCTCGTTCGCCGGGGAGGTCACCCGGGTGGCCCGGGAGGTCGGCACCGAGGGGCGCCTCGGCGGGCAGGCCAGGGTCGAGGGCGTCTCCGGGACGTGGCGCGACCTGACCGACTCGGTGAACTCCATGGCGGGCAACCTCACCGGCCAGGTCCGCTCGATCGCGCAGGTCGCCACGGCGGTGGCCGAGGGCGACCTCACCCAGAAGATCACCGTCACCGCCCGGGGCGAGATCCTCGAACTCAAGACCACCATCAACACCATGGTCGACCAGCTGTCCTCGTTCGCCGACGAGGTCACCCGGGTGGCCCGGGAGGTCGGCACCGAGGGGCGCCTCGGCGGGCAGGCCAGGGTCGAGGGCGTCTCCGGCACCTGGAAGCGGCTCACCGCGAACGTCAACGAGCTGGCGGGCAACCTCACCCGCCAGGTGCGCGCCATCGCCGAGGTGACCGGCGCCGTCACCGCCGGTGACCTCACCCGGTCGATCACCGTGGACGCCTCCGGCGAGGTCGCCGACCTCAAGGACAACATCAACGCCATGGTGGAGTCCCTGCGCCAGACCACCCGGGCCAACGAGGAACAGGACTGGCTCAAGACCAACCTCGCCCGCTTCTCGGCCCTGATGCAGGGCCGGCGGGACCTCTCGGTCGTCGCCGAGTCCGTCATGGACGAACTCGCCCCGCTGGTGGGCGGCCAGTGCGGCGCCTTCTACCTCGCCGAGGAGAGCCCCGAGGGCACGGTCCTGCGGCTCGTCGGCTCCTACGCGTTCCCCGACGGCGAGCGCCCGACCAGCTTCCGCCTCGGCGAGTCGCTCGTCGGCCAGGCCGCGCGCAGCCGGCGGACCATCGCCGTCGACTCCCTGCCGCCGGACTACCTGGCGACGTCCTCCGGCCTGGGCCGCACCGAGTCGCTGTCGCTGATCGTGCTGCCGATCGTGGTCGAGGAGCAGGTCCTCGGCGTCATCGAGCTGGCCTCCGTCCAGCCGTTCACCCAGGTCCACCGCGACTTCCTGGACCAGCTGATGGAGACCATCGGCGTCAACGTCAACACCATCATCGCCAACGCCCGCACCGACGAACTGCTCGGCGAGTCCCAGCGGCTGACCGCCGAACTCCAGGCCCGCTCCGAGGAGTTGCAGGCGCGCCAGGAGGAGCTCCAGGCCTCCAACGCCGAACTGGAGGAGAAGGCGGAGCTCCTGGCCACGCAGAACCGCGACATCGAGACCAAGAACCTGGAGATCGAACAGGCCCGCCAGGAGCTGGAGGCACGCGCCCACCAGCTGTCGCTCGCCTCCAAGTACAAGTCCGAGTTCCTGGCCAACATGAGCCACGAGCTGCGCACCCCGCTCAACAGCCTGCTCATCCTCGCCCAGCTGCTCGCCCAGAACCCCACCCGGAACCTGACCGCCAAGCAGGTCGAGTACGCCGGCATCATCCACTCCGCCGGGTCCGACCTGCTCCAGCTGATCAACGACATCCTCGACCTCTCCAAGGTCGAGGCGGGGAAGATGGACCTCAACGTCGAACCGGTGCCGCTCCAGTCGCTGCTCGACTACGCCGAGGCCACCTTCCGTCCGATGACCGGCCAGAAGAACCTCGCCTTCGAGGTCCGCACGGCCAGCCGCGTCCCGGCCGAACTGCGCACGGACGACTACCGGCTGCGCCAGGTCCTGCGCAACCTGCTGTCCAACGCCGTGAAGTTCACCGAGCAGGGCCGGGTGGAGCTGAGCATCGCACCCGCCGAGGAGTCCGAGATCCCCGACAGCGTGCGCCGCGACGGGCCCGTGCTCGCCTTCCGCGTCACCGACACCGGCATCGGCATCGCCCCGCAGCACCTGGAGACCGTCTTCGGCGCCTTCCAGCAGGCCGACGGCACCACCAGCCGCAAGTACGGCGGGACGGGGCTCGGCCTGTCGATCAGCCGGGAGATCGCCTTCCTGCTCGGTGGCGCGATCACCGTCGAGAGCACCCTGGGCAGCGGCAGCACCTTCACCCTCTACCTCCCGGTCGAACCCGTCGGCCAGATCGGCGCCGGGCCCGGCGCCACCGCCGGGCAGGTCGAAGCCGCGACCGCGGCCGCGTCGCAGGACGCCGGGCACGGCCCGGAGCACCC
The DNA here is from genome assembly GCF_044391605.1 of Kitasatospora sp. NPDC018619. Taxonomy (NCBI): domain Bacteria; kingdom Bacillati; phylum Actinomycetota; class Actinomycetes; order Kitasatosporales; family Streptomycetaceae; genus Kitasatospora; species Kitasatospora sp. NPDC018619. Next base: position 93,360 of record NZ_JBISAI010000025.1, on the reverse strand, counting down.
CGCCGCCGGACGGCCGCGCCGCCTGCTCGTGGTGGAGGGCCGCCCGAACGGCCTGCTCTCCCTCGTCGCGGAGAACGCCGTCGCCGACCTCGCCCGGTACTCCGGCGGGCAGCGGCCGGTCGAGATCGTCACCGCCGTCGGCGCCCAGGAGGCCGCCACCGCCCTGGCCACCGCGCCGTGCCACTGCGTCGTCCTGGAACTGGGCCTGCCCGACGGAACGTCCTCCACCCTGCTGGAGAAGATGGAGGGCGACCCGGCCCTGTACACCGTCCCGGTGCTGGCCCACGACAACCGGGGCGTGGCCCCGGTGCACGAGCACGCCGTGCGCCGCGAGGGCGAACGGCGCCTGGAGCTCATCTCCAGCCTCGACGAGCTGCGCGAGCGCATCGCGCTGCACATGAGCGCCGACCGCCCCGGGAGCGTCGCGCAGCTGGTGCGCGACACCGACCGGAAGCCCGCCTGGAACCCCGGGGCCGACCCGACGCTCACCGGGCGCACCGCGCTGGTGGTCGACGACGACGACCGCAACCTGTACGCGATCACCAGCATCCTGGAACTGCACGGGATGCACGTCCTCCAGGCCGAGAACGGGCGCGCCGCCCTGGACGCGCTCGCCGCCCACCCGGGGATCGACGTGATCCTGATGGACGTGATGATGCCGGAGATGGACGGGTACTCGGCCACCGCGGCGATCCGCGCCATGCCCGAGCACGAGGCCCTGCCGATCATCGCCGTCACCGCCAAGGCCATGATCGGCGACCGCGAGAAGAGCCTGGCCTCGGGAGCCAGCGACTACATCACCAAGCCCGTCGACGCCGACGAGGTGATCAGCCGGATCCGGCACCACCTCGCACCCTGACGACCCCAGCCACCCGCACGACGCCGCTACACCCCCAGGAGCCCCGACCGTGCAGCAGCCACCGGAGCAGTCCGCCGCGGGCCACCGCCCGCCGGCGCAGCCGACCCCCGGCACACCCGCGGTCGGCCCCCAGCGCACCCCCTCCCCCTCCCCCGCGGCAGCGCCGCGGGCCGGGCAGTCGGAGCGCGAGGCGACGGCGGTCGGCCGGCTCGCCGGCACCGTCGAGCGGCTGAGGCTGGAGCTGGACCGGGCCCAGGCCCACGCGGCCGGCCGCGCGGTGGTCGAGATGGCCGTCGGCGTCCTCGTCGAACGCCTGCGGTGCGGGCCCACCGAGGCGGCCAGGCAGCTGGAGCTGCTCGCCGAACAGTCCGGCACGTCGCTCCTGGCGCTCGCCGCCGACCTGGTCAACCAGTCCGCCGCGGACGAGATCTCCTCGCTCGCCCGCAGCTTCGTCGCCGGCGCCGCCGCTCCGTCGACGGACGCGCCGTCGCCGGAGCCGGTGGCCGTCCGGCTCCGCAGCACCGAGGCGGACCTGCTCTCCGGCGGCGACGCGGCGGCGGCCGCGCGGTCCATGCTGGAGCACGCGCTGCGTCCCCTGCGCGTGGCGGCCGTCGCGATCTGGGCCGCCCATCCCGACCTCTCGCTCTCCCTGGCCGGAAGCGCCGGCTTCCACGAGGAGGAGTCCCGCCGCTGGCGCCACGTCCCCCCGGGCGTGCCCACCCCGGCCCGCCGGGCCCTGGACGAGCGCTCCGCCGTCGGCTACCCGACGCTCGCCGACGCCTCGCTGCCGTCGATCGGACAGCACGACATCCGCGGCGGGCGGCTCGCCGTCCCGGCCGGCCGGGGCGGCCGGCTCATCGGCGTCCTGGAGATCTGCTGGCACGACGCGCTGCCGGAGCAGTCCCAGTCGCTCCAGCGGCAGTTCGAGGCGCTCGCGGAGCTGGCGGCCGCCACCCTGGAGACCTGGAACGGCCAGGAGCTGCCCGGCCCGGATCCGGCCGACCGGCAGTTCGGCGAACTGCGGCAGCTGGTCGACGGGCTCCTCGACCCCTGCATGGTCCTGCGGCTGTCCCCCGAGGGCGACGACCAGCTGCCGAGGTTCGCGATCCGGCACGTCAACCCCGCCTTCGTCGACTTCGCCGGCCGGCCCACCGGTGCCATAGCGGGCGCCCCGCTGCTGGAGGCGTACCCCCTGGCGGCCGAACCGGGCGGGCTGGCGGAGAAGGTCGAGCACGTCTTCGCCACCGGCGAGCCCTTCCGCACCCACGACATGCGGCTGGCGGCCCTGGTCGACGGCGTGCCGCTGACCACCCGGGCCCAGGTCAGCATCAGCCGGCACGGCACCCACCTGGCGGTGGTCTGGCGCCTCGGCGACGGCACCCCGCGGGTCGCCCGGCTGCTGCAGCACGCCCAGCGGCTCGGCCGCATCGGCGGGTTCGAGGAGAACCTGGGCACCCGTCAGATCGCCTGGAACGAGACCCTGTTCGAGCTGCACGGGCTGCCGCCCGGCTCCCAGCCGATCGCCCTGGGGCAGCTGGCCGAGCACGCCCACCCGGACGACCGGCACACCATCGGACGGTTCCTGCGCACCCTGCTGCACCACCGGCGGCCGGCCTCCACCTCCTTCCGCCTCCAGCGCCCCGACGGCGTCACCCGCCACATCCGGGTGGTGGCGGAGCCGGTGCCCGGCCCCGACAGCAGCCTGCCGATCGTCCGCGGCGCCTACCAGGACATCTCCGCCCAGCACTGGACCGAGGTCGCCCTGGCCGCGACCCGCGACCAGCTGGCCCAGAGCGAGCAGCAGGCGGCGGAACGCAGCCGGCTGGCCCTCCAGCTCCAGCACGCCATCATGCCCCCCGCCCGGGGGCCGCTGGACCTGCACGACCTGCACGTCGCCGTCCGCTACCGCCCGGCCGAGAAGGACCACCTGGTCGGCGGCGACTGGTACGACGCGCTGGCCCTGCCCTCGGGGGACGTCCTGCTGTGCGTGGGCGACGTCTCCGGGCACGGCATCGAGGCGGCCACCGGGATGGTCGCGCTGCGCAACGCCCTGCGCGGGCTGGCCGCCACCGGTGCCGGGCCGGCCCAGCTGCTGAGCTGGCTCAACAGCGTCACCCACCACCTCACCGACAACGTCACCGCCACCGCGGTGTGCGGGCTGTACGCGCCCGGGAGCGGCAGGCTCCGCTGGGCCCGGGCCGGCCATCCGCCGCCGGTCCTGCTGCGCGCGGGGCGGGCGGCCGTCCTCCCGCAGCTGGGCGGCATCCTGCTCGGCGCCGTGGACCAGGCGGACTACGAGGAGGGCGAGCTGCTGCTGGAGGCGGGCGACACCCTGGTGATGTACACCGACGGGCTGATCGAGCGTCGCGACGAGTCCCTCCAGGCCTCGCTGACCAGCCTGACGGGACTGGTCGAGCAGGCGCACGGCGGCGCGGCCGCGGGCGTCGACGGGCTCCAGGACCAGCTGGACCACCTGCTGCGGTACAGCAGCGCCGACACGGACGACGACACCTGCCTGGTCGGGGTGGCCGTCCGCTAGGGCGTGTCCGACAGTTCTCGCCGGGTGCGCGGCGAACTGTCAGACACGCCCGGGGCCCGTCGTCGAAGCCCTCGGGCGGGGGTTCGACGACGGGCCCCCAGGCGGGCCGTCAGGCGGCGAGTGGCGGGCGGTAGACCGTGAGCGCGGCCGGGCGCTTGGACAGCCGCAGCGGGCCGCCGGCGGGGACGCTCTCGCCGTCGACGGCGATCCGGTCGGCGTCGCCGAGGAAGTCCAGCTCCAGGGCGCCCAGTCGGGCGGTCCGGTACACCCGTGAGCGGTGCAGGGTGCCGGACAGGAACGCGGCGGCCAGCCGGGTGCGGGCGAAGGGACGGCTGCCGTCGACCACCCGGACGTCGAGCTTTCCGTCCGCCAGGGCGGCGCGGTGGGTCGGGGCGAACCCCGCCGGCTCGTACGCCCCGTTGCCGGCGAAGAGCAGCCACACGCGGTGCGGCCGGCCGCCGGCGCGCACGGTGACCGGCTCCGCCGTCGGCAGCAGCCTGGCGACGGCCACCGCCAGGGCCGGCCACTTGCCGATGCGCTTCTCCAACGCCTCCCGCTGGTGGACCAGTTCGGGATAGATGCCGAGGCTGAAGGTGTTCACGAAGGTCCGGGTGCCGGTGCCGTCGGTGGCCAGGCCGAGGTCCACCCCGACGGCGGTGCCGGCCTCGACCGCCTCGGCGGTGGCCTCGTGGGTGGTGGCGCCGAGGTCGAGCGCGAAGTGGTTGAGGGTGCCGCCGGGGAACACCGCCAGCGGCAGCCCGCGTTCGACGGCCAGGCCGGCGGCCAGGTTGACGCTGCCGTCCCCGCCGCACACCCCGAGCGCGCCGCCGGCCCGGCCCGCCCGGTCGGCGGCCTCGGCCAGCAGTTTCGCCAGGTCGTCGTCCGGCCCGCACACCCGGATGTCCGCCTCCGGCAGCAGGGCGCGCAGCGTGCCGGCCGTCTCCTCGGGTCCCTCGGCCAGCAGGGCGCCGCTTCCGGAGCCGGAGTTGACCACCACCGACAGCCCCCTGCCGCCCGGCAGGGCCGGTGCCGGGAGGGTGGCCGGGGCCGCCGGCGGCGGGGCGTCCGAGGCGCGCGGCCACCAGCGCAGGGTGGTGGCCGCGGCGCCCGCGCCCAGGGCCGCGCCCGCGAGGACGTCACCGGGGTAGTGCACGCCGGTGTAGACGCGGGAGAACGCCACCGCCGCCGCGACCGGCGCGACCGCCGCGCCCAGCAGCGGCGACTCGATCGCCACACCGGTGGCGAAGGCGGCCGCGGAGGCCGCGTGGCCGGAGGGGAAGGAGGTGGTGACGGGCTGCCTCAGCAGCCGGCGCAGCGCCGGCACGCCGTCCAGCACCGGGCGCGGGCGGCGGGTGGCGTGCTTGGCGACGGTGTTGGCGGTGGCCGAGGCGATGGCGAGGGCTCCGATGCCCCGCAGGGCCGCGCGCCGCCCGCGGCGTCCGCCGACCGTGCCGAGGACGGCGGCGGTGGCCGTCCAGAGCACCCCGTGGTCGGCGGCCCGGCTCAGCGCCCGCAGCCACGGGCGGGCGCCGTGCAGCGGGGCGGCCGCGACGCGGTCGAACAGGGCCCGGTCGATCGTGTCCAGTCGTGTGGTCCCCAGTCGTTTCATCCGACGAGCCTAAACGAGGCGGGCCCGCTGCCCCGGGGAGGCGGCCGCCCGGTGTGTTCCCGGACGGACGGTCCGGGCCGGGCGGACGGCGGGCCACGGCGGGGCGGGTACCGGGCCCCGGGGAGCTCAGGCCGGGGCGGAGGTGGAGATCGCCAGCAGCTTCGTCACCGAGCCGTCGTCCCCGGGGACGTCGCGCAGGTGGCGGAAGCCGATCCGCCGGCACATCGCCAGGCTGGGGGTGTTCTCCGCGCCCACCATGCCGTAGACCTCGTCGACCCCCAGCTCCTCGCCGGCGTAGCGGACCAGGCCGAGCACGACCTCGGTGCCCAGGCCCCGGCCCCAGAACTCCGGGGCCAGCGCGGTGACCAGCTCGTGGCCGTCGACGTTGCCGGTCCGTTTGACCTCGGCGTGGCCCGCGTACGCGCCGTCCAGCCACAGGCCCCAGATGTCGAAGAGGTTCTGCGGGTAGACGTCGGTCAGGATCGCGCGGAACAGCGTGCGGATGTCCGGCTCGGGCACGAGGTCCTGGCCCATCCAGCGGCAGACGTCCTCGTTGCGGAGCAGGGAGACGAAGGCCTCCTCGTCCTCCGGCCGGTAGGGGATGAACTCCAGGTGTTCGGTGCGCAGTCGAGGGGTCACGGTGCTCTCCTCAGGGGTGGTGGCGGTTCGGTGGTGCGGTGGCCGGGACGGGGCCGGCCGGTGCGGCCGCGGCCGGCTGCCCGTCCCCGCGGCCGTCAGGCTCCGGCGCCCTCCATGCGCTCGCGCAGGCTCTTCGGGCGCATGTCGGTCCAGACCTCGTCGACGTAGGCGGTGCACTCGGCCTCGGTGCCCTCGGTGCCGACGGGCTGCCAGCCGGCCGGTACCTCCAGGTCGGCGGGCCAGAGGGAGTACTGCTCCTCGTCGTTGCGCAGCACCTGGTAGCGGGTGTTCTCGTCCATGTCGGGCTCCTTCGTCGGTCGTCGGTCGATCTCGGCGGTCACGGGTCGTCGGACGTGGGTGTCGGACGCGGGTGTCGGACGCGGGTCGTCTGTCGCGGGGTCCTCGGTCGTCGGCGGCGGCGGCCGGGCCGGGGCGGGCGGTCGGGTCACCGTCCCTCCCGGGCGTGCCGGGCGATCCACCGCAGGGCGGCGGCGAACTCCTCGGCCGCCCGGCGCACGGCCGCGGTGTCGTGGAGCGCCGGCCGGTGGTGCCAGGTGAAGGCGAGGCGTCCGTCCTGGGCCGCGCCGACCACCTCCAGCGGGTGGGAGCCGCCGTCCCGGGGGTCGTGGTCCTGGCCGAAGGAGCCGAGCTCGGCGCGGACCAGGCCGTCGCCGGCCGCCTCGGGCCGGGCGTCCCACTGGCCGAGGTAGTTGAAGACCACCTCGCCGTGGCCGCCGCCCGCCAGGCGCTCGCGGACCTCGGGTGTGCCGAAGGTGCGCAGGGCGCCGTAGCCCAGGCCGTTGCCGGGCACCGCGCGCAGCCGGCGGCGGACGGACTTCACCAGGGCGCGCCAGTCGCGGCCCTGGTCGGGCCCGGCCGGGTCGGGGACGTGGAGGGTGACGGGGTGGACGGTGGTGAACCAGCCGACCGTGCGGGACAGGTCGACGCCGTCCAGCAGGTCCTCCCGGCCGTGCCCTTCGAGGTCCAGCCCGACCACCTCCCGGCCGCTCCAGCGGGCCAGGGCGAGGGCGAGGGCCGCCAGCAGCACGTCGTTGACCCGGGTGCGGTAGGCGGCGGGGGCGGCGCGCAGCAGCGCCTCGGTGTCGGCCTCGTCGAGTTCGACGCCGACCGCCGCCCGCTCGCCGTCGTCGGGCCCGGCCGGGGCATCGGGCCGGGCCGGGGCGCCGGGCAGGGCCGTGCGGGCCTTCGACGCCTCTTCCCAGTACGGGAGTTCGTGGTCCAGGCCGCCCTCGGCGACGTGCGCGGCGAGCCGCCGTGCCCAGTCCCGGAACGAGGTGCTGCGCTCCCCCAGGGTGATCGCCTCGCCCCGGACGGCCTGCCGGTGGGCGCTCTCCAGGTCGTCGCGCAGCACCCGCCAGGAGACGGCGTCGACGACCAGGTGGTGGGCGACCAGGAGCAGCAGGGCCGGGTGCTCCGGGTGGCCGGTGAACAGGGCGGCGCGCAGCAGCGGGCCGCGGGCGAGGTCGAAGCCGGCGTGGAGTTCGTCGGCGGCCTTGGCCATGGCCGCGTCGGCGGCCTCGGTGCCCTGGCCGGTGAGGTCGTGGCAGACGAGGAGGTCCTCGGCGGGGGCGGGCGGCGGGTTGAACTGGCGCCAGCCGGCCGCGTCGCGGGTGAAGCGCATCCGCAGGGCGTCGTGGTGCTCCAGCAGGGCGTCGAGTGCGGCGCGCAGCGCCGTCGGGTCGGGCTCGGCGGGGAGTTCGAGCAGGGTGGACTGGTTGAAGTGGTGGTGGGCCGCGCGCGGGGTGGTCAGGAACCACTCCTGGATGGGGGTGAGCGGGACGTCGCCGGTGACCGGTCCGTCGTCCGCGCGGTCGGCGGCGGCGCGCACGACGGTGGCGAGCTCGGCCACCGTCTGGTGGCTGAACAGGTCCCTGGTGGCCAGGTGCAGGCCGTCGCGGCGCAGCCGGGACACCACCTGCATGCTGAGGATGGAGTCGCCGCCGAGCAGGAAGAAGTTGTCGTCGGCGCCGACGGCGCCGAGGCCGAGGACGTCGGCCCAGATCCGGGCGATCCGGCGTTCCAGGTCGCTCTGCGGGGCCCGGCCGGGGCCGGCCGGGGCCTGGACCGGTCCGGGGTCGGGCAGGGCCCGCCGGTCGAGCTTGCCGTTGGGGGTGAGCGGGAGGCGCTCCAGGGGGACGAAGACGGCGGGGACGAGGTGCGCCGGCAGCGACTCGGCCAGGTGGAGGCGCAGGTCGAGGGCGGGGGCGCCGTGGGCCGGGTCGGCGGGGACGACGTAGCCGACCAGCCGTGCGCCGCCCGGTCCGTCGGAGCGGACGGTGACGACGGCGTCGCGCACCAGGGGGCTGCGGCGCAGGGCGCTCTCGATCTCCCCCGGCTCGATCCGGAAGCCGCGCAGCTTGATCTGCTGGTCCGCGCGCCCGGCGAACCGCAGCTGCCCGTCGGCGTCGCGGCGCACGAGGTCCCCGGTGCGGTACATCCGGTCGCCGGGGGCGCCGTACGGGTCGGGCAGGAAGCGCTGGGCGGTCAGGCCGGGGCGGCCGAGGTAGCCGCGGGCGAGGCCGGGGCCGGCCAGGTGGAGCTCGCCGGTGACGCCGGGCGGCACCGGGCGCAGCGCGCTGTCCAGCACGTACGCGCGGGTGGCGGCGCTGGGGCGGCCGATGGCGGGGCTGCCGGTGCCGGGGGCCAGCGGGCCGGTCCAGGTGGCGACGACGGTGGCCTCGGTGGGGCCGTAGGAGTTGACCATCCGCCGGCCGGGGGCCCAGGTGTCGACCAGGTCGGCCGGGCAGGCCTCGGCGCCGACGACCAGGGTGCGCAGCTCGGGCAGGGCGGCGGCGGTCCGCGGCTCCACGGTGGCGAGCGCCGCCGGGGGGATCAGGGTGTGGGTGATCCGGCGTGCGGCGAGCACCTCGGCGAGCCGTTCGCCGACCAGCGGGCCCTCCTCGCCGGTGACCAGGGCGGCGCCGGAGAGCAGGGAGATGCACAGCTCCAGCACGGAGGCGTCGAAGCTGGGCGAGGCGAACTGGAGCACCCGGTCGCCGGGGCCGACGGCGTACTGCTCGGCGGCCGCGGCCGCGAAGGCGGCGAGCCCGGCGTGGGTCACCAGGACGCCCTTGGGGGTGCCGGTCGAGCCGGAGGTGTAGACGGCGTAGGCCGGGTGGGCGGGGGTCAGGGGGCTGGTGCGGTCGGCGTCGGTGGGCGCGGTGTCCGGCCCCTCGGCGGCCCAGACCTCGTCCGGGTCGTCGAGCACCAGGTGGGCGGCGGCGTCGCGGACCATGAACTCCCGCCGGGGCGCCGGGTAGTCCGGGTCGACGGGGAGGAAGGCGCCGCCGGCCTTGGCGACGGCGAGCTGGGCGACGACCGCGGCGGCCGAGCGGGGCAGCGCGAGGGCGACCAGCCGCTCCGGTCCGACGCCGCGGCCGATCAGCCGGTGGGCCAGCCGGTTGGCGGCCCGGTCCAGCTCGGCGTAGCTCAGCTGCCGTCCGCCGTCGAGCAGGGCCGGGGCGTCGGGGGTGGCGGCGGCCCGGCGTTCGAACAGTTCGGGCAGGGTCGCCTCGGGCACCGGGCGGAAGCCGCCGTGCGGCTCGGCGGGCGGTGCGTCCGGATCGGCCAGCGGCAGCGCGCCGACGGCGCGGCCCGGGTCCTCGGCGACGGCGGTGAGCAGGATCGCGAGCTGGTCGGCCATCCGTTCGACGGTGGACGGGTCGAACAGGTCGGTGTCGTACGTGAACAGCCCGTGCAGCGCGCCGTCGGCGGTCTCGACGAACTCCAGCACCAGTTCGAAGGCCGTCCGTACCGCGTCGGTCTCGATGCCGGTCACGTCCAGGCCCGGCAGGTCGAGCTCGGCGGACGGCGCGTTCTGGAGCACCACGTGGACCTGGAAGAGCGGGCTGCGGCTGGTGTCGCGCACCGGCTGGACCTCGTCGACCACCTTCTCGAAGGGGACGTCCTGGTGGGCGAAGGCGTCCAGGACGGTCTGCCGCACCTCGCCGAGCAGGGCCTCGAAGGGCTGGTCGGGCTCCACCCGGGAGCGCAGCACCAGGGTGTTGACGAAGAATCCGACCAGCCGCTGGATCTCGGGCCGGTGCCGGCCGGAGGTGATCGTGCCGACGGTGATGTCGCTCTCCCCGCAGAGCCGGGCCAGGTAGGCCTGGGCGGCGGCGACGAGGGTGGTGAACAGCGTGGCGCCGCGCTGACGGCCGACCTCGGCCAGCCGGCGGGCGGTGTCGGCGGGCAGCTCCAGCCGGACGGTGGCGGCGTTGGCGGCGCCCGCGGTGCGCACCGCGGGCCGGGGCCGGTCGGTGGGCAGCAGTGGCGGTACCACCCCGGCCAGCCGGCGCTTCCAGTAGGCGAGCTGGTCCGCGGTGGGCGCCCCGGTGGTGCGCTGCCAGTGGGCGTAGTCCGCGTACTGCACCGGCAGCGGCGCCAACTCGCCTTCCTCGGCGCCGAGTTCGGCGCGGTAGAAGTGCGCCAGGTCGGCGAGCAGCACGCCGCTGGACCAGCCGTCGGTGACCATGTGGTGCAGGGTCAGCGCCAGCACGTGGTCGCGGTCGGCCAGCCGGACCAGGGCGGCCCGCAGCAGGGGCCCGCGGCGCAGGTCGAAGGGGCGGGCGCGTTCGGCGGCGAGCAGCTCGCGCAGGGCCCGCGGCCGGTCGTCGGCGGGCCGGTCGGCGAGGTCGAAGCGGGGCAGCGGGACGTCCGTCGGCGGGTGGACGAGCTGGACGCCGTGGCCGTCCACGCTGTCGAAGGTGGTGCGCAGCGACTCGTGCCGGGCCGTCAGGGCGTCCAGGGCGGCGCCGAGGGCGCCGGGGTCGAGCGGGCCGCGCAGCCGCAGCGCGAGCGCGACGTTCTCGGCGACGCCGGGCGTGAACTCCTCCAGGAACCACAGGCGCTGCTGGGCGTGGGACATCGGGGCGGCGCCGTCGCGGGCGACCGGGAGCACCGGCGGGCGGGCCGGGGCGCCGGCCTCCTCGGTGAGCAGCCGGGCCAGGGCGGCCGGGGTGGGGTGGTCGAAGACGGCGCGCGGGCCGAGCTCGGTGCCGAAGGCCTCGGCGAGGCGGGCGGCGAGCCGGATGCTGAGGATGGAGTCGCCGCCGAGCTCGAAGAAGCCCTCGTCCGTGCCGGGCGGGCGGATGCCGAGGACCTCGGCGAAGACCTCGGCGGTGCGGTGTTCGGCGGCGGTGCGCGGTTCGACCCGGGCGCGGCGAGCGCCGGCCCGCTCCTCGGGCGCCGGGAGGGCGGCGCGGTCGACCTTGCCGTTGCGGCTCAGCGGGAGGGCGTCGAGCGGGACGAAGGCGGCCGGGACGAGGTAGTCCGGCAGGGTGCGGGCGGCGAACTCCCGCAGCTCCGCGGGGTCGACGGGGCCGACCGGGTAGGCGACCAGCCGGCGGGCGCCGGGCCGGTCCTCGCGGACGACCACGGCGACGTCGACGACTCCCGGGTGGGCGGCGAGCGCGGCCTCCGCCTCGGCGGGCTCGACCCGGAAGCCGCGGATCTTCACCTGGTCGTCGGCGCGGCCGAGGAACTCGACGGTGCCGTCGGCGCGGCGCCGGGCGAGATCCCCGGTGCGGTACATCCGGGTGCCGGGCGGGCCGGAGGGGTCGGCGAGGAAGCGGGCGGCGGTGGCGCCGGGGCGGCCCAGGTAGCCGCGGGCCACGCCCTCGCCGGCCAGGTAGAGCTCGCCGGCGCAGCCGGGCGGGACGGGCCGCAGCCGGGCGTCCAGGACGTGCGCCCGCCGGTCGTCCAGCGGGCGGCCGATCGGGACGGTGCCGGGCACCGCCGCGGCGTCCGCCAGGGCGTGGGCGGTGGCGAAGGTGGTGGTCTCGGTGGGGCCGTACCCGTCCACCACGGTCAGCCCGGGGCAGGCCGCCAGGACGCGGCGCACGGCGGCGGCGGGCACCACGTCGCCGCCGGTCCACAGCGTCCGCAGGCCGGTGAAGCAGTCCGGGGCGTCCTGGGCGAGCAGGCGGAAGAGGCCGGCGGTGAGCCAGAGCGCGGTGGGGCCCCCGGGGCCGGCCAGGCGGCGCAGCAGCGCGGCGTCCACCGGGCCGTCGGGGGCGACGAGCACGCAGCCGCCGTTCAGCAGCGGGGCCCACACCTCGAAGGTGGCGGCGTCGAAGGCGACCGGCGAGTGCAGCAGCACCCGGTCGCAGCGGCCGTCGGCGAAACGGCTGTCGGTGGCCAGCGAGGCCACGTCGCGGTGCCGCACGGCGACGGCCTTGGGCTCGCCGGTGGAGCCGGAGGTGTACATCACGTAGGCCAGCCGGTCCGGGTCGGCGGGCGGCAGGTCGGGGACGGCCGGGCCCGCCGGGACGTCGGCGACCTGCCCGGCGGTGAGGGTGCGGGCCGCGCCGGCCCGTGCCAGCAGGGTGCGGCGGCGCTCCTCGGGGGCGCGCAGGTCGACGGGCAGGTAGGCGCCGCCCGCCTTGAGGACGGCGAGCTGGGCGACGACGAGTTCGGTGCCGCGGTCCATCGCGAGGGCGACCGGCTCCTCGGGGGCGAGGCCCTCGGCGAGCAGCCGGGCGGCCAGCCGGTCGGACCAGTCGTCGAGCGCGCGGTAGCTCAGTTCGCGCCCGCCGTCGCGCACCGCGGGGGCGTCGGGGGTGCGGCGGACGCGTTCGGCGAAGATCGGCAGCGGGCTGCTCGGCGCCGGCGGGCGGGCGGTGGCGTGCCAGGCGGCGAGCAGTTCGCGGTCGGCCGCGGTGAGCGGGTCGAGCGCGTCCAGGTCGCCGTCGAGGCCGTCGGCGAGGGCGGTGAGCAGCAGGGCGAGGCGGTCGGCGGCGTCCCCGGCGGTGCGCGGGTCGAACAGCGCCGGGTCGTACGCGAGGTCGAAGGCGAGCTGCCCGCTGAGGTGGGCGCGCAGGCACCACGGGAAGGTGGTGGCGTCGTCCGCGCGCACCTCGACCACCCGCACGCCGGTGCGCTCCGCCGCGGACTCGTCGACGGGGTAGTTCTCGAAGACCAGCATGCTGTCGAACAGGGCCTCCCCGGCGGGCAGTTCGCTCAGGGCCTGGATGCGGGGCAGGGCCAGGTGGTCGTGGCGGCGGCCGTCGCTCTGCCGGTCCTGGAGGTCGCGCAGCCAGGGCAGCACGCCGCCGGAGGGCAGCCGGACGCGGCACGGCACGGTGTTGATGAACAGGCCGACCATCGTCTCGACGCCGGGCAGTTCGGCCGGGCGCCCGGAGACGGTGGTGCCGAAGACCACGTCCCGGGTGCCGCCGTAGCGGCCCAGCAGCAGCGCCCAGGCGCCCTCGACCACGGTGTTGACGGTCAGTCCGGCGGCGGCGGCGTTCTCCCGCAGCCGGGTGGACAGGGCCTCGTCCAGGGTGCGGTGGACGGCGGCGGTGGAGCGGGCGCGGTGGGCCCCGGCCGGGCGGCGGTCGTAGGGCAGCGCGGTGCGTTCGGTGAAGCCGGCCAGCGCGGTGCTCCAGTGCTCCTCAGCGGCCCGCCCGTCCTGCTCGCGCAGCCAGGCCAGGAAGTCCGCGAACGGGCGCCGGACGGGGCGGGGCGCCTGCGGGCCGCCGGTCAGCGCCGCGTACTCCTCGCAGACCTCGGTGAGCAGCTGCCCGGTGCTCCAGCCGTCCAGGATCACGTGGTGGGTGGACCAGAGCAGCAGCACCTCCCGGCCGGGCAGCGCGGCCAGCACCAGCCGGGTGAGCGGCGCGGTGCCGAGGTCGAGGCCGGCGGCGCGCTCCTCGGCGAGCAGCCGCTCGGTCTCCTCGGCGCGCCGCTCGGGCGGCAGGGCCCGCCAGTCCAGGTGGCGGACGGGCAGGGCGGCGCGGCGGGCGACCACCTGGACGGGGTGCGGCAGGCCGCGCCAGTGGACGGCGGTGCGCAGCGCCGGCGTGCGGTCGGCGACCAGCTGCCAGGCCTCGGCGAAGGCGGCCGGGTCGGCGACGCCGGCCAGCCGGACGGCGATCCGGTCCACGTAGGCGCCGTCCCCGTCGACCAGGCCGTGGAAGAGCATCCCGGACTGCAGCGGGGTGAGCGGCAGCACGTCCTCGGCCTCGCGGCCGTCGCCGACCAGGGCGTCCAGCCGCTCCTGGTCGAGGCCGGCCAGCGGGAAGTCGGACGGGGTGCGCCCGCCGGCGCCGGGGGCGGCGCAGTGCTCGGCCAGCTCGCGCAGCGCCTGGAGGGTCTGCTCGGCGAGGCCGCGGACGGTGTCCTCGTCGTACACCCCCGCGGGGTACGTCCAGCCCAGTTCGAGCCGGCCGTCCTGGACGGCGCCGACGACGTCCAGCAGGTAGGGGCGGGGCTCGTCGGGGTCGGTGTCCCGGCCCGCCGGGGGCAGCGAGCCGCGCACCAGCCCGTCGGCGGCGGCGCGGGTGTCCCACTGGCCGTGGTAGTTGAAGCCGATCCGCGGGGCGTTGCCGGCCGGCAGGGCGGACGGGCGCAGGTGGCGCAGGGCGCCGTGGCCCAGTCCGCGCAGCGGGACGGCGCGCAGCTGCTCCTTGACCGAGCGCAGGGTGGTGTGCCAGCCGGCCTCCGGGTCCACCCGCAGGGCGAGCGGGAACTCGGCGGTGAACCAGCCGACGGTGCGGGAGAGGTCCTGGTCCGCGAAGAGGTCCTCGCGGCCGTGGCCCTCCACCCCGACCAGCACCGTGTCCCGGCCGCACCAGCGGGCCAGGGTGCGGCCGAGCGCGCTCAGCAGCACGTCGTTGACCTGGGTGCGGTAGACCTCCGGGACGCGGCGCAGCAGCGCGTCGGTGGTCGCCCCGTCCAGGGCCACGGTGACGGTGGCGGCGGTGCCGTGGGTGTTGGGGCCGGGCCGCCCGGGGGGCAGTGCGGCCGGGGCCTCGCCGGTGCGGGTCCAGTACCCGGCGTCGCCGTCGAGGGCTCCGGAGCGGGTGTGCCGCTCCAGGCGGGCGGCCCACCGGGCGTAGGAGGTGCCCGGCTTCGGCAGGGTGACGGGGGCGCCGGTGCGGGCGGCGCGGTGGGCCGTCTCCAGGTCGGCGAGCAGGATGCGCCAGGAGACGCCGTCCACGGCCAGGTGGTGGACGGTCAGCACGAGCTGGCCGGGCCGCTCGGCGCCGGCGTCGAAGAACAGGGCGTGCAGCATCCGGCCCCGGAGCGGGTCCAGGGAGCGCTGGGCCTGCTCGGCGGCCCGCTGCACCTGGTCCTCCGCGGCGCCCCGGTGGTGGGTGAAGAGGCCGTCCGGCGCCTGCGCCAGGACCTCCTGGTGCCAGCCGTTCCCGTCGTGGCGGAAGCGGGTGCGCAGCGCCGGGTGGTGCTCCGCCAGGGCGAGCACGGCCCGCCGCAGCGCGTCGGGGTCGGTCCCCGGGGCGAGCGCCAGGCGCTGGGTCATGGTGAAGCGCAGTGCGTCGCCGGGGCGGCGCCCGTCGAGGTACCAGTGCTGGATCGGGGTGAGCGGGGCCTGGGCGGGCTCGGCCTCGTCGGCTTCCGTCCGCGCGGCCGGCTCCCCGGCGCACAGGGCGAGTTCGGCGACGTTCTGGTAGCGGAAGACGTCCTTGGTGGTGAGGGCGAGCCCGGCGGCGCGGGCCCGGGAGACGATCTGGATGCTGAGGATGGAGTCCCCGCCCAGGGCGAAGAAGTTGTCCCGGGCGCCGACCCGCTCGACGCCCAGCACCTCGGCCCAGATCGCGGCGAGCCGCTCCTCGGTGCCGGGGCGCGGGGCGACGTACGGGGTGGTGCGGTCCGGCTGGGCGGGCGGCGCGGGCAGGGCGCGCCGGTCGGTCTTGCCGCTGGTGGTGCGCGGGATGCGGGCGAGCGGGACGAACGCGGTGGGCACCAGGTGGTCGGGCAGGGTGCGGCGCAGCCAGGCCCGCAGGTCCTCGGCGGACGGCACCCGGGGCCCGGCCGGCACCGGGTAGCCGACCAGGACGGCCCGGCCGCCCTGCTCGCGGGCGGCCACCGCGCAGTCGGCGAGGTCGGGGTGGGCCAGCAGGGCGGCCTCGACCTCGCCGGGCTCGATCCGGAAGCCGCGGATCTTGACCTGGTCGTCGGCCCGGCCGAGGAACTCCAGCACGCCGTCGGCCGTCCAGCGGGCCAGGTCGCCGGTGCGGTACATCCGGGTGCCGGGGGCGCCGTACGGGTCGGCGGGGAAGCGGGTGGCGGTCAGCCCGGGCCGGTCGAGGTAGCCGCGGGCGACCTGCCGGCCGGCGAGGTAGAGCTCGCCGGGCATGCCGGGCGGCACCGGGCGCAGCGCGGCGTCGAGCACGTAGGCGGTGACGCCGCGGCCCGGGCAGCCGATCACCGGGCGCCCGGGGTGGTCGGCGCAGCGGGCGTAGGCGGCGTCGACGGTGCACTCGGTGGGCCCGTACAGGTTGTAGACGGTGACGCCGAGTCCGTCCCGGGCGGCGGCCAGGTCCCGCCAGGTGGCGGCGGGGATCGCCTCGCCGCCGAGCTGGAGCAGCCGTGGGTGGTGCGCGGCGGGGCCGAACAGCCCGGCAGCGGTGAGTTCGCGCAGGTAGGACGGGGTCACGTTGACCACGTCGAGGCGCTGCTCGACGATCCGGGCGCAGAAGGCCGCCGGGTCCAGCCGGACGTCCTCGTCGATCAGGTGGAGCTCCTGGCCGCAGGCCAGCAGCAGCGGGCCCTCCCAGCTGGTGTCGAAGGAGAGGGAGGCGCTGAGCGCGACCTTCAGCCGGCGGCCGTCGGCGGTGTGCGGGGCGAGCATCCCCTCCCGGTGGTCGCGGCAGAGGTTGACCAGCTGGCGGTGCTCGACGACGACGCCCTTGGGGCGGCCGGTGGAGCCGGAGGTGTGGATGAGGTAGGCGGCGTGCCCGGGCAGCAGCGGGGCGGTCCGCTCGGCGTCGGTCAGGTCGTGGCCGGGTAGGGCGTCCCAGGGCACCTCGCGCAGGGCCTGCTCGGTGAGCACGGTGCGCGGCCGGGTGTCGGCGAGCAGCAGGGCGGCCCGCTCCTCGGGCAGGTCCGGGTCGACGAACTGGAGGACGGCCCCGGCCTTGAGCACCGCGAACAGGGCGACCACCAGCTCGGAGGTGCGCGGCAGCCGGACGGCGACCACCTGCTCCGGGCCGGCGCCGAGGGCGGCCAGGTGGCGGGCGAGCCGGTTGGCCCGGGCGTTGAGGGCGGCGTAGTCCAGGGCGGTGTCCCGGGCGACGAGGGCGGTGGCGTCCGGGGTGGCGGCGGCCTGCTCCTCGAACAGGGCGGTGAAGGTGGTGTCCGCGCCGGGCAGCGGCTCGCCCCGGCCCTGCGCCAGGACCTGCCGCCGCTCGTCCGCGCTCATCAGCGGCAGGTCGCCGACGGGGGTCCGCGGCGCCTCGGCGACGGCGGCCAGCAGGGTGGTCAGCCGGTCGGCGAGCTGTTCGGCGGTCCGCGCGTCGAACAGGCCGGTGCTGTACTCCAGGTAGCCGGTCAGGCCGTCCTCGTGCTCGGCGAAGTCGAAGGACAGGTCGAAGGCGGCGTTGCGGACCGGCGGGGTGACGGCCTCGACCGTCAGGCCGGGCAGCGGGGGCGTCCGCGCGCCGAGGTTGTGCAGCGCCACCATCACCTGGAACAGCGGGGTGCGGCTGGTGTCGCGCTCCGGCTGGAGGGCGTCCACCAGCCGTTCGAAGGGCACCTCCTGGTGGGCGAGGGCGTCCAGCACGGTGGCCCGGGCGGCGGTCAGCAGCTCGTGGAAGGGCTGTTCGGGCCGGACGGTCCCGCGCAGCACCAGGGTGTTGACGAACATGCCGACCACGTCGTGGAGTTCGCCCTGCTCGCGGCCGGAGGTGACGGTGCCGACGGCCACGTCCGACTGCCCGGACCAGCGGGCCAGCAGCACCTGGCAGGCCGCCAGCAGGACGGTGTACAGGGTGGTGTCGGCCTCCCGGCCGCGCTCGCGCAGCCGGGCGGTCAGCGCGGCGGGCAGCGCGAAGGCCACCAGCGCGCCCTCCCGGGTGCGCACGGCCGGACGCGGCCGGTCGGTGGGCAGCTCCAGCGGGGCGAGGCCGTCCAGGGCGCGCCGCCAGTGCTCCAGGTCGGCCTCGGCGGCCGCGGTGCGGCTGCGCTGCCAGGCCGCGTAGTCGGTGTACCGGACGGGCAGCGCGGGCAGCCGCGGGCCGCGGCCTTCGAGGGCGGCGGCGTACAGCTCGCCGAGGTCGCGGCCGAGCACGCCCATCGACCAGCCGTCGGTGGCGATGTGGTGCACCGCCAGGGCGAGGACGTGCTCGTCGGGGGCGGTGCGGAACAGCCGGGCGCGCAGCACCGGCCCGTTCTCCAGGTCGAAGGGGGTCGCGGCGAGCCGCTCCAGGTGGGCGTCCAGCTCCGCGGCGGGCAGGTCGGTGCGGGGCAGCTCGACGGGGTGCGGCGGGCGCACCACCTGCCGGGCCCGGCCGTCCCGTTCGGCGTAGGTGGTGCGCAGCGCCTCGTGCCGGGCGACCAGCGCGTCCAGCGCGGTGCCGAGCGCGGTCCGGTCGAGGGCCCCGCGCAGCCGCAGCACGGACAGCGAGGTGTACTCGGTGCTGCCGGGTTCGAAGCGGTCGAGGAACCAGAGCCGCTGCTGGGCGTAGGAGAGCGGGGGCTCGGCGGCCGGGTCGGCGGCGGGGATGACGGCCGGTGCGGCGCCCGGGCCGCACTCGCCGAGCGCCCGGGCGAGGTCGGCGAGCACGGGGTGGGTGAACAGCAGCCGGGGCGAGAGCTCGGCGGAGCCGAAGGCGGCGCGCAGCCGGGCGGTGACCCGCACGGCGAGGATGGAGTCCCCGCCGAGGGCGAAGAAGTCGTCCTCGGCGCCGACCTCCCCGGTGTCCAGGACCTCCGTCCACGCCTCGGCGACTAGCCGCTCGGCGGGGGTGCGGGGCGCGGTGCGCGCGGGGCCGGCCGCGAAGCCGTCCGGGCCGGGCGCGGGCAGGGCGCGCCGGTCGAGCTTGCCGTTGGGGGTCAGCGGCAGGGCGGCCAGCGGGACGTAGGCGGCGGGCACCAGGTAGGCGGGCAGCCGCCGTTCCAGGTGGGCGCGCAGCTCGGCGGCGGCCGGGGGCCGCGCCGGGTCCTCGCCGACGACGTGGGCGACCAGCCGGCGGGTGCCGGAGGCGTCCTGGTGGACGCCGACGGTGGCCAGGGCGACGCCGGGGTGGGCCCGCAGGGCGGCCTCGATCTCGCCGGGCTCGATCCGGTAGCCGCGGATCTTGACCTGCTGGTCGGCGCGGCCGAGGTAGCGCAGGGTGCCGTCGGGCTGCCGGCGGGCGCGGTCGCCGGTGCGGTACATCCGGGTGCCGGGGGCGCCGAACGGGTCGGCGAGGAAGCGGGTGGCGGTCAGCCCGGGCCGGTGGAGGTAGCCGCGGGCCAGGCCCTCGCCCGCGACGTACAGTTCGCCGACGGCGCCGGGGGGCACCGGGGCGAGGTCGCCGTCGAGCGCGTAGAGCCGCAGGTCGGCGATGCCGGTGCCGATCGGGCCGGGGCCGCCGGCGGTGGCGGCCGCGGTGGCCCGGTCCAGCTCGGCGTGGGTGACGTGCACGGTGGTCTCGGTGATGCCGTACATGTTCACCAGGCGCGGCGCGTCCTCGGGGTGGCGCGCGTACCAGTCGGCGAGGAGGGCGACGTCCAGCGCCTCGCCGCCGAAGACGACGGTGCGCAGCGCCAGCCGGGCGGAGACCTCCGGGAGCCCGGCGTCGGCGCGGGCCAGCTGGTGGAACGCGGACGGGGTCTGGTTGAGGACGGTGACCTGCTCCTCGGCGAGCAGCCGCAGGAAGTCCTCCGGGGAGCGGGCGGTGTCCTCGGGCACCACGACGAGCCGGCCGCCGTGCAGCAGCGGGCCCCACAGCTCCCAGACCGAGAAGTCGAAGGTGTAGGAGTGGAAGAGCGTCCAGACGTCCCCGGCGCCGAAGCCGAGCCGCTCCCGGGTCTGCTCGAACAGCCGGACCACGTTGGCGTGCGGCACCACGACGCCCTTGGGGCGGCCGGTGGAGCCCGAGGTGAAGATGGCGTAGGCGGGGTTGTCGGGCAGCGGGCGGTGCCCGGCGCCGAGCGGGCCCGCCGGGCGGCGGGCCAGGTCGGCGCGGACCCGCGGGTCGGCCAGGGCGAGGACGGGGATCCCGACGCCGTCCGGCTCCCCGGTCGTCACCAGGACCACCGGGGCGGCGTCGCGCAGCAGTTCGGCGCGGCGTTCGGCGGGCAGGCCCGGGTCGAGCGGCAGGTAGGCGGCACCGGTCTTGAGGACGGCGAGGACGGCGACCACCAGCTCGGTGCTCCGCGGCAGCGCCAGGGCGACGTAGCGCTCGGGGGCGGCGCCGTACTCGGCCAGCCGGTGGGCCAGCCGGTCGGCCCGGGCGTCCAGTTCGGCGTAGTCGAGGCGTTCCGTGCCGCAGCTGACCGCCTCGGCGTGCGGGGTGCGGGCGGCCTGGGCGGCGAACAGCTCGGGCAGGGTGCGCGCGGGCCGGCCCTGGGCGGTGCCGTTCCACTCGACCAGCAGCCGGTGCCGCTCCTCGGCGGTGGTCCAGGCCAGTGCGCGCAGCGGGCGGTCCAGCCCGGCGGCCAGCTCGGTGAGCAGCAGGCGCAGCCGCTCGGCGAGGGTGCGGACGGTCGCGGCGTCGAACAGCCCGGGGTCGTAGGCGAGGTCGAAGCCGACCTGCCCGCCCTGGTAGGCGCGCAGCACCAGCGGGAAGTTGGTGGCGTCCCGGGAGGAGACCTCGGCCAGGCGGATCCCGGTGCCGGCGGCCCGGGCGTCGTCGAAGGGGTAGTTCTCGAAGGCGACGATGCTCTCGAACAGGGCGCTGCCGGCCGGGACGTCGCTGTAGCCGGTGAGCTCGGCGAGCGAGACCGCCGCGTGCCGGCGGGCCTCGGCCTGGCCGTCCTGCAGTTCGCGCAGCCAGTCGGCGGCGGTGCGGGCGCCGTCCACCCGGACGCGGGTGGGCAGGGTGTTGATGAACATGCCGATCATCGACTCGACGCCGGGCAGCTCCTCGGGCCGGCCGGAGACGGTGGTGCCGAACAGCACGTCCGGCTCGCCGCTGTAGCGGGACAGCAGCAGCGCCCAGGCGCCCTGCACCACGGTGCCGAGGGTCAGCCCGGCGCGGCGGGCGGTCAGCGCGAGCTCCTCGGAGGCCTGTTCGGACAGGGCGGCGCTGTGGCGGCCGGCCGAGCGGGCGCGGTGGGCCCCGTGCCGGACGCGGTCGACGGGCAGCGGGGTCGCGGTGGCGAAGCCGTCCAGGACGGACCGCCAGTGGGCGCGGGCGGCCCCGGTGTCCTGCCCGGCCAGCCAGTGGACGTAGTCCGCGAAGGGCCGGCGCACCGCGGGGGCGGGGGCGCCGCCGGTGGTGAGCGCCGCGTACTCGGCGAACACGTCGGTGAGCACCTGGGCGAGGCTCCAGCCGTCCAGGACCAGGTGGTGGGAGGTCCACAGCAGGTGGAGCCGGGCCTCGGGCAGGCGCACCAGGGTGAGCCGGGTGAGCGGGGCGGTGGCGATGTCCAGGCCGAGCGCGAGGTCCTCGGCCCGCAGCCGGGCCAGCCGTTCGGCGTGCTCGGCCGGGTCGACGGCCCGCAGGTCCAGGTGGGTGACGGGCAGCCGCACGGCGCGGCGCACGACCTGGAGCGGGGCGGGCACGCCCTCCCAGACCACCGAGGTGCGCAGTGCGGGGGTGCGGTCGGCGACCCGCTGCCAGGCCAGGGCGAGGGCCTGGGGGTCGGCGACGCCCTCCAGCAGCAGCGAGGCCTGGTCCAGGTAGACGTCGTCCTCGCCGCCGACCAGCCGGTGGAAGAGCATGCCCTCCTGGAGCGGGGTGAGCGGCAGCAGGTCGGCGACGTCCCGGCCGTCGCCGACGAGCCGGTCCAGCGCGGCCTGGTCGAGGCCGGCCAGCGGGAAGTCGGAGGGGGTGCGGCCGCCGGCGCCGGGGCTCGCGCAGTGCTCGACGACGGCGCGCAGCGCGTCCGCGGTGGCCTCGGCCAGCGCGCGGACGGTCTCCCGGCGGTGCGCCTGGTCGCTGTAGTGCCAGGTGAGTTCCAGCTCGCCGTCGGCGACGACGGCGGAGACGTCGAGCAGGTGGGTCAGCGGCTCGTCCGGGGCGAGGTCGCGGCCGGGGGCCTGCCCGGCGGGGGCGAAGTCGCCGCCCTCGGGGGCGCTCCACTGGCCGTGGTAGGTGAAGCAGACCTGCGGCAGCGGCACCTCCCGCAGGGCGGCGGCGCCGGGGGCGGGCGAGCCGAGCCGGCCGAGCGCCTCGTAGCCGAGGCCGCGGCGGGGCACCGCCCGCAGCCGCTCCTTGACCTGTTTGAGGGTGGCGGCCCAGTCGGCGGCCCGGGGCACGTCCAGGGTGACGGGGTACTGGGCGGTGAACCAGCCGACGGTGCGCGACAGGTCGAGGCCGTCGAAGAGGTCCTCGCGGCCGTGCCCCTCCAGGGCGACGGTGACCCTCCCGCTGCCGGTCCAGTCGGCGAGGGCCCGGCCCAGCGCGCTGAGCAGCACGTCGTTGACCTGGGTGCGGTAGACCTCGGGGACCTGGCGCAGCAGCGCCGCGGTGGTGTCCCCGTCCAGGCGGGTGCGCAGGGTGCGCACCGAGCCGGCGGTGGGGGTGCCGGGCAGGTCGACGGGCAGCGGCGCGGCGGGGGCGGCGGCCTCGGCGCGCCAGTGCGGCAGGTCCGCGTCCAGGCCGCCGGAGCGCACCAGTTCGGCCAGGCGGTGGGCCCAGTCGGTGAACGCGGTGGGCTCGGGCGCCGGGGCCGGGTCGCCGCCCGCGGCGGCCCGCCGGTAGGCCTCGGGCAGCTCGGCGAGCAGCACCCGCCAGGAGACGCTGTCCACGGCGAGGTGGTGGGCGGTCAGGAACAGCTGGGGGCGGGCGCCGTCGGCGGCCCGGAACAGCACGGCGCGCAGCAGGGCGCCGGTGGCCGGGTCGAGTGCGGCGCGGGCGGCCTCGGCGGCCGCCTCCCGGTCCGCACCCGGGGCGAGGGCGCTCAGCAGGGGGCCGGCGTCCGCGGCCGGCTCCTGGCGCCAGCCGTCGGCGGTGCGGGTGAAGCGGGTGCGCAGCGCCGGGTGGGCGGCCACCAGCGCGGCCAGCGCGCGGCCCAGCGCCGCCTCGTCCGTGCCGTGCGGCAGGTCGAGCAGCATCGACATGGTGAAGTGCCGCAGCGGGCCGTGGGCGGCGAAGAACCACTCCTGGACGGGGGTCAGCGGGGCGGGGCCGTCCGGGTGGCGCGGGCCGGGGGCCGCGGCGGGGGCGTCGGCGGTGCGGGCGGCGGCGGCCAGGTCGGCGACGGTCTGGTGGCGGAAGACGTCCTGGGAGCCGATCCGCAGGCCGGCCGCGCGGGCCCGGGAGACGGCCTGGATGCTCAGGATCGAGTCGCCGCCGAGTTCGAAGAAGTTGTCGGTGACGCCGACCCGGGGCACGCCCAGCACCTCGGCCCAGATCGCGGCGAGGGCCTCCTCCTCGGGGGTGCGCGGGGCGGTGTACTCCCCCTGCGGCACGTCGGCGCCGGGGGCGGGCAGGGCGCGGCGGTCGAGCTTGCCGCTGGTGCCGAGCGGCAGCGCGTCGAGCACGGTGAAGGAGGAGGGCACCAGGTGGTCGGGCAGGACGCGGCGCAGGGCCGCGCGCAGCTCGGCGGCGGGGCGGGCGGCGCCCTCGGCGAGGACCAGGTAGGCGGCCAGCCGGGCCTGGCCGTGGGCGTCGGGGACGGCGGCCACGGCGGCGGCGCGGACCTCGGGCAGCTCCAGCAGGGCGGCCTCGATCTCGCCGGGCTCGATCCGGTGGCCGCGCACCTTGACCTGGTCGTCGGCGCGGCCGAGGTACTCCAGGCGCCCGTCGGCCGTCCACCGGGCGAGGTCGCCGGTGCGGTACATCCGGCTGCCCGGGGGCCCGTACGGGTCGGCGGTGAAGCGGGCGGCGGTCAGCCCGGGGCGGCCGGCGTAGCCGCGGGCGACCTGCTCGCCGGCGAGGTGGAGTTCGCCGCTCACCCCGGGCGGCACCGGGCGCAGCCGCCCGTCCAGCACGTAGGCGCGGACGTTGGGCAGCGGGCGGCCCACCAGCGGCCGGTCGCCGCCGTCGATCCGGCAGGCCAGCGCGTCCACGGTGCACTCGGTGGGGCCGTAGTAGTTGTAGGCGGCGAGCCCGGGGCGGGCGGCGAGCTCGCGCCAGAGCCGGGGGGCGAGCGCCTCGCCGCCGAGCATCAGCACCCGGGGGCGGTGGCGGGGGTCGTCGAGCAGCCCGGCGGGCAGCAGCTGGCGCAGGTAGGAGGGGGTGAGGTCGAGGAAGTCGATCCGGTGGCGCACGACGTACTCGACCAGGGCGGCCGGGTCCATCCGGGTGGTCTCGTCGACCAGGTGCAGCGGGTGGCCGTCGGCCAGCAGCAGCAGGCCCTCCAGCGAGGTGTCGAAGGAGAACGAGGCGGTCAGCGCGACGTTCAGCGGCCCGCCGCCGGCATCGGCGACGAAGCCGGCGCGGTGGGCGGCGAGCAGGTGGGCCAGGGCGCGGTGCGGGACGGCGACGCCCTTGGGGCGGCCGGTGGAGCCGGAGGTGTAGAGCACGTACGCGGTGGTCGCGGGGTCCGGCGGGGCGAGCGGGGCGGTGTCGCCGGGGTCGGGGGCGGGCAGGGCGCGCAGCGTCTCCTCGTCCAGCAGCAGGGCCGGGCGGGCGTCCTCCAGCAGGTAGCGCACGCGCTCCTCGGGCAGCGCCGGGTCCAGCGGCAGGTAGCCGGCGCCGGCCTTCCAGACCGCGAGGACGGCCACCACCAGGTCGGCGGTGCGCGGCAGCCGCAGCGCGACCAGCCGTTCGGGGCCGGCGCCGCGGGCGATCAGCTGCCGGGCGAGCCGGTCGGCGCGGGCCTCCAGGGCTGCGTGGTCGAGCCGCTCCTCCCCCGCGACCAGGGCGAGGGCGTGCGGGGTCAGGGCGGCCCGGCGCCGGAGCAGTTCGGGGTGGCCGACGGCTTCCACGGGCAGCGCGGTGGCGTTCCAGTCCCGGGTGACCTGCTCGCTCTCCCGGGCGGAGAGCAGCGGCAGGGTGGCGAGCGGGCGGTCCGGCTCGGCGGCGGCGCCCTCCAGCAGCCGTAGCAGCTGGTCGGCGGCGCGGCGGGCGGTGGCGGCGTCGAAGAGGTCGGCGCGGTACTCCAGGACGCCGGTGAGCGCCTCGCCGTCGGGGACGAACTCCACGCTGAGGTCGAAGGTGGCGGCCTGCCGCGGGACGGTGACGGGCGCGGTGGCGAGTCCGTGCGGGGCTGCGGCCGCGGGCGGGGCCGGGTGCAGCAGCACCAGCACGTCGAACAGCGGGTTGCGGCCGGCCTCGCGGGGCGCGCCGACCGCCTCGACGAGCCGCTCGAACGGCGTCTCGCCGTGGGCGAGGGCGTCGTTGCCGGTCTCGGTGGCGGCCGCGAGCAGCTCGCGGAAGGAGGCCCCGAGCGCCACCCGGGTGCGCAGCACCACGGTGTTGACGAAGCAGCCGACGGCCCGTTCCAGCTCGGTGCGGGTGCGCCCGGCCGTCAGGGAGCCGACGGTGACGTCCTCCTGGCCGGACCAGCGGGCCAGCAGCGCCTGGGTGCCGGCCACCAGGGCGGTGTTGAGGGTGCCCTGCTGCTCGGCGGCGAGCTCGCGCAGCCGGGCGGTGAGCGGCGCGGGGACGGTGAAGGTGTGCAGGGCGCCGGGGCCGGCCTCCTCGCCGCGCCGCGGGTGGTCCAGCGGCAGGTCGGGCGGCACCGCGCCGGCCAGCTTCTCCCGCCAGTGGGCGAGCTGGCGCTCCAGCCGTTCGCCGGAGAGCCGCTCGCGCTGCCAGAGCGCGAAGTCCGGGTACTGGGTGGCGACGTCGGGCAGCTCGGGCTCGGCGCCGCGGGCCAGCGCGTCGTACGCGGTGCACAGCTCGTCCAGCACGACGCCCATCGACCAGCCGTCGGTGACGATGTGGTGGGCGGTCAGCTGCAGGACGTGCGCCCCGGGTGCCTCGGCGACCAGCAGGGCGCGCAGCAGCGGGCCGTGCGCGAGGTCGAAGGGCCGGGAGTACTCCCGGAGCAGGACCGCGTCCAGGTCCTCGCCCTCGGCCGGGGCGCGGAGCGGCAGCTCCACCGGCGCGGCGGGGTGGACGGTCTGCACCGGGCGCCCGTCGTGCTCCGCGAAGGTGGTGCGTAGCGCCTCGTGGCGGGCCACCACGGCGGTCAGCGCGGCGGCGAGCGCCGTGCGGTCCAGCGCTCCGGTGAACCGGACGGCGACGGCGCTGTTGTAGCGGGCGTCCCCGGGGCGCAGCCGGTCCAGGAACCAGAGCCGCTGCTGGACGAAGGAGGGCGGCAGCGGGCCGGAGCGGTCGGCGCGCGGGATGGCCCGCTCGGCGGCGGGCAGGGCGCTGCCGGCCCGGCCGGCCAGGCGTTGGCGCAGGGCCTCGCGCAGGTCGGCGGGCAGGGCGGCGGCGCGGTCGTGCTTCGAAGTCGTCATGGTCGGCTCCTCACCGTTCGTCGTCGTCGGGGCGGCCGGAGGCGGCGGCTTCGAGTTCACTGAGCACCAGGTCCTCCACCAGGTCGGCCAGGGCGGCCACGGTGCGGGAGACCAGCACGTCGCGGGGGGTGAGCGCGATACCGAAGGCATCGTTGGCCCGGGAGGCGACCAGCAGGGCGCGCAGGGAGTCGCCGCCCAGCCGGAAGAAGTCGTCGGTGGCGCCGACGGCGGTGTGCAGGGCCTCGGCCCAGATCTGCGCCACCGCCTCCTCGGTGGGGGTGCGGGGCGCCACCCGCTCGGCCGGCCCGGCCTCCTCCGGTGCGGGGGCGGGCAGGGCGGCGCGGTCGGTCTTGCCGCTCGCGGTGAGCGGGAAGCGCTCCAGCACCGCGAAGGCGGAGGGGACCATGTGGCCGGGCAGCGAGCGGGCGGCCAGGGCGCGCAGTTCGGCGCCGGTCGGCGGTTCGGCGCCGGGGTCGGCCAGCAGGTGGGCGACCAGCCGGGGCAGCCCGGGCTCGTCCTCCCGGACGCTCACCACGGCGTCCCGCACGGCCGGGTGGCGGCAGAGCACGGCCTCCACCTCGCCGGCCTCGATCCGGTGGCCGCGCAGGGAGAGCTGGTGGTCGGTGCGGCCCAGGTAGTGCAGCTCGCCGTGGCGGTCGCGGCGCACGAGGTCCCCGGTGCGGTACATCCGGCCGCCGGGCGGGCCGTACGGGTCGGCGGTGAAGCGGGCGGCGGTCAGCCCGGGGCGGCCGAGGTAGCCGCGCGCCAGGGCCGGCCCGCTGAGCCACAGCTCGCCGCTCACGCCGTCGGGCACCGGCCGCAGCCGGCCGTCCAGGACGTAGGCGCCGGTGCCGGGCAGCCGGCGGCCGATCGGCGGGGCGGCGCCGTCCGGGGCCAGCGGGGCGGACCACAGGGCGACCACGGTGGCCTCGGTGGGGCCGTAGGAGTTGACCATCCGGTGGTGCGGGGCCCAGCGGGCGACCAGGTCGGCGCTACAGGCCTCGGCGCCCACGATCAGGGTCTTCAGGGCGGGCAGGGTGCCGGGGGTGTCGGCGGGCAGGGTGGCCAGGGCGGCGGGCGGCAGCAGGGTGTGGGTGATCCGCTCGGCCCGGAGCAGCCCGGCGAGCCGGTCGCCGAGCAGCGGTCCGGGCTCGGGCACCACCAGCCGGGCGCCGTGCGGCAGGGCCAGGCACAGTTCGAGCACCGAGGCGTCGAAGCTGGGGGTGGCGAAGGCCAGCACCCGGTCCCCCGGGGCCGCCCGGTAGTGCTCGGCCTCGGCGGCGGCGAAGTCCGCGAGCCCGCGGTGGGTGACGACGACGCCCTTGGGGGTGCCGGTGGAGCCGGAGGTGAAGACGACGTAGGCGGGGTCGTCCGGGTCGAGCGGGCGGGTGCGGTCGGCGTCGGTGGGCCGGTGGCCGGGGGCGCCGGCCGGGTCGGCGGCCAGCAGCTCGGCGACCTCCTTGGCGTCCAGGGCGAGCGCGGGCGCGGCGTCGCGCAGCATCGCGGTGATCCGCTCCTCGGGGTAGTGCGGGTCGACGGGCAGGAAGGCGGCGCCGGTCTTGGCCACGGCCAGTTCGGCGAGCACCGTGTCCGCGGAGCGGGGCAGCAGCAGGGCGACGGTCTCCCCGGGGCCGGCGCCGCGGGCGATCAGCCGGTGGGCCAGCCGGTTGGCGTGCTCCTCGGCCTGCGCGAAGGTGAGTTCGAGTCCGGCCGCGCTCAACGCGACGGCCTGCGGCCACCGGTCGGCGGCCGCCTCGACCAGGGCGGGCAGGGTGGCCGGGGGCAGCGGGCCGCGCGGCGGGCGGGCGGGGCCGTGCAGCAGCCGCTCGCGTTCGCCGGGCGGCAGCAGGTCGAGGTCGTCCAGCGGCGTGCCGCCGTCCGCGTCGGCCAGCACGGCCAGGGTGTGCAGCAGTTGGTCGGCGAGGCGCTCGGCGCTGCGCGCGTCGAGGTAGCGCGGGTCGTGGCCGAGTTCCACGGCGAGCCGCTCGCCGGGCGAGACGACCACGGTGAGCGGGTAGTTGGTGGCCTCCCGGGCGTCCAGTTCGCGCAGCAGCAGGCCGTGGGCGCCCGCCGTGGCGTCGCCGACCGGGTAGTTCTCGAAGACGACCAGGCTGTCGAACAGCCCGGTGCCGGCCGGCACGCCGCTCAGTTCGCGCATCCGGGCCAGCGGCAGGTGGTCGAAGCGGCGGTCCTCGGCCTGCTCCTCCTGGAGGGCGCGCAGCCACTCGGCGCAGGGCCGCCGGCCGTCCACGGCGACCCGGGTGGGCAGGGTGGTGATGAACAGGCCGACGATGGCGTCGGCGCCGGCCAGGTCGGCGGGCCGTCCGGAGACGGTGGTGCCGAAGCAGACCCGCCGCTGCCCGCTCCAGCGCGACAGCAGCAGCGCCCAGGCGCCCTGCACCACGGTGTTGAGGGTGAGCCGGTGGCGGCGGGCGAACTCCTGGAGCCGCGCGGTGCGGGCCTCGTCCAGCCGGTGCGAGAGCCAGTCGCCGGAGCGGGCCGTCCCGCCCGGGCCGGGCCGGCGGTCGTAGGGCAGCGCCGTGGGGGCGGTGAGGTCGGCCAGCACGGTGCGCCAGTGCTCGACGGCGGCGGCCGTGTCGCGCTGCGCGAGCCAGCCGACGTAGTCCGCGAAGGGGCGGCGCCCGGGCAGCTGCGGCCGCTCGCCGCGGGCCAGGGCGGCGTGCGCGGCCAGCACGTCCGCGAGGACGTGGAAGACGCTCCAGCCGTCCAGCAGCACGTGGTGGAAGGCCCAGACCACGCGGACCGCGTCCGGGCCGAGCCGGATCAGGTCGAGGCGCAGCAGCGGGGCCCGGTCCAGGGCGATCGGGTCCGCCCCGCGCCCGGCGAGCAGGTCCTCCAGCGCCTCCCGCCGGCGGTCCTCGGCCAGCCCGCTCCAGTCGTGCTCGACCACGGGGAGGACCGCCTCGCGGTGCACCACCTGGAGCGGTACCGGGACGTCGCGCAGCACCACCGAGGTCCGCAGCACCGGGGTGTGGTCCACGACGTGCTGCCAGGCGGCGGCCAGCAGGCCCGGGTCGCGGGCGCCGTCCAGGACGAAGGTGATCCGCTCGACGTACAGGCCGTGTTCGGCGCCGTCCAGGCCGTGCACCACCATGCCGGTCTGGGTGGGGGTGAGCGGCTGGATCTCCGTCACCTCCCGTCCGGTGCCGGCGATCCGGTCGACGCCGGCCTGGTCCAGGCCGGCCAGCGGGAAGTCCGAGGGGGTGCGCCCGCCGGCGCCGGGCCCGGCGCAGTGGCGGACGATCTCCCGCAGCTCGTCCAGCAGTTCGGCGGCGAGCCGGGCGACCGTCGCGCCGTGGTGCACCTCGCGGGAGTAGGACCAGGTGAAGGAGAGCCGGCCCTCGGAGACCGCGCCGAGCACGTCCAGCAGGTGGGGGCGGCGGGCGGTGCGGTCCATGCCGCCGCTGAGCGGGCCGGCCGGCGCGTGCAGCAGGCCGCCGGGGGTGGCGGTCCGATCCTGCCGGCCCAGGTAGTTGAAGCCGATCTGCGGCAGCGCGAGGCCCGGCTCGGGCCTGAGGTGGCGCAGCGCGCCGTGGCCGAGGCCGCCGCCGGGCACGGCCCGCAGGCCCTCCTTGACGGCCTTCAGGGCGGTGCCGGTGTCCGCCTCGCGGGGCACCTCCAGGGCGACGGGGTACATCGTGGTGAACCAGCCGACGGTGCGGGACAGGTCGACGCCCTCGAAGGCCTCCTCGCGGCCGTGGCCCTCCAGGGCGACCAGTACCCGGTCGCGTCCGGTCCAGCGGGCCAGCACCCGGCCGAGGGCGCAGAGCAGGACGTCGTTGACCTGCGTGCGGTAGGCCTCCGGGACGTCCTGGAGCAGGCTGCGGGTGTCCTCGGCGCCGAGGGCGAAGGTCAGCGACTCCTCGCTCTCGGCGGTGTTGGCGCCCTCCCGGTCCACCGGCAGGCCTTCGTCCACCAGGCCCTGCCAGTAGGGCAGTTCGGCGTCGAAGCCGCCGGCCGCGGTGTGCTCGGCGAGCCGTTCGGCCCAGGTCCGGAAGGCGGTGCCGCGCGGGCCGAGGTCGGGCTGTTCGCCCGCGGCGAGCGCGCGGTGGGCGCGCTCCAGGTCCTCCAGCAGGATCCGCCAGGAGACCGCGTCGACGACCAGGTGGTGGGCGGCCAGCAGCAGCACCGGCCGCGGGTCGCCGGGGAAGTGGCAGAGCGCGGCGCGCAGCAGCGGTCCGGCGGCGAGGTCGAAGCCCTCGGCGAGGCGCTCGCCGAGCTCGCGCAGGACGGCCTCCCGCTCCTCGCCCTCGGCGGCCCGGTGGACGCGCAGGTCGGGGGCCTCGCCGGGGGCGGTGCCGTGCTGGCGCCACCGGCCGTCGGGGAGCCGTTCGTAGCGCAGCCGCAGCGCGTCGTGGTGGTCCAGGACGGCGGCCAGGGCGGCCCGCAGGTGGCCCTGGCCGGTGCCGGGGGCGAGGGTGAAGGAGACGGACTGGGTGAGCTGCGCCGGGTCGCCGTCGAGGGTGTCGAACAGCCAGTGCTGGACGGGGGTGAGCGGGGCGTCGCCGACCACCGCGCCCTCGTCGGCGGCGGCCTCGGGGCGCGGCGCCCGCTCGGCGGCGCGGGCGAGCTCGGCGAGGGTCCGGTGGGCGAACAGGTGCCGGGGGGTCAGGGCGAGGCCGGCCCGGCGGGCGGCGGAGACGACCTGGATGCCGAGGATGGAGTCCCCGCCGAGGGCGAAGTAGTTGTCGTCCGCGCTCACCTCGGGCACCCCGAGCACCTCGCGCCAGATCGCGGCGAGGGCGCGCTCGGCGCCGGTGCCGGGGGGCCGCCCGCTCCCGGTGCCGCCGGCGGCCGGGCCGGGGACGGGCAGGGCGCGCCGGTCCAGCTTGCCGGTGGCGCCGAGCGGCAGCCGCTCCAGCGGCACCACCTGGGCGGGCACCAGGTGGTCGGGCAGGGTGCGGCCGAGGAACTCCCGCCATCCGGCCGGGTCGGGCAGGGCCGCCGTGCCGCGCGGCACCGCGTAGCCGACCAGCCGCTTGTGGCCGTCCTGGTCGACCACCCGGGCGGCGGCCGCGAGCACCCCGGGGTGGCGGGCCAGCGCGGCCTCGACCTCGCCGAGTTCGATCCGGAAGCCGCGCACCTTGACCTGGTCGTCGGCGCGGCCGAGGTAGTCGAGCCCGCCGTCGGCGCCCCAGCGCACCCGGTCCCCGGTGCGGTACATCCGGCTGCCGGGCGGGCCGTACGGGTCGGGCAGGAAGCGGGCGGCGGTCAGGCCGGGGCGGCGCAGGTAGCCGCGGGCCACGCCGGTGCCGGCCAGGTACAGCTCGCCCGGCGCGCCGACGGGCACCGGGCGCAGCCGCCCGTCCAGGACGTAGGCCCGGACGCCGCCGACCGGGCGGCCGATCGGCGGGTCGCGGTCCGGGTCGGCGGGGTCGCAGGTGTGGGCGGTGGCGTAGACGGTGGCCTCGGTGGGCCCGTAGACGTTCAGCACCCGGCAGCCGGGGACGGCCTCCCGCACCAGGCGCACGGTCCGGGCGGGCAGTCCTTCGCCGGCCAGCACCACGGTGTCCGCGGCCAGGCGCAGGGCGCCGTCGGCGAGCAGCCCGCCGAGGGCCGAGGGCACCGCGCTGAGCAGGCCGGCCCGCGCGCCGGGCCGCTCGGCCAGCTCCAGCAGGTCCCGCAGGAGCTCCACCAGGCCGCCGGAGAGCAGCGGCGCGAGGATCTCGAACACCGACACGTCGAAGTTCAGCGAGGTGGCGGCGAGCACGTGGGCGAGGCCCCGGTCGCCGAACTCGGCGGCGGCCCAGTCGGTCAGGGCGAGCACCGCGGCGTGGGCGACCACGACGCCCTTGGGCCGGCCGGTGGAGCCGGAGGTGTGGATGACGTACGCGGGGTGCTCCGGCAGCAGGGCGCCGTGCCGCTCCTCGTCGCGCACGGCCCCGGCAGGGGCGGCGGCCGACCGTTCCCGGCAGGCCGGGTCGTCCAGCACGATCCGGGCGTACGGGCCCTCGGGCAGGCGCCCCGCGGTGGCGGCGGCGGTGACCACGGCGTGGGGCCGGACGTCCTCGAAGAGGTAGGCGATCCGTTCGGCCGGGTGGCCGGGGTCGACGGGCAGGTAGCCGGCGCCGCTCTTGAGCACCGCGAGCAGCGCCACGACGAGGTCGACGGTGCGGGGCAGGGCGAGCGCCACGAAACGCTCGGGCCCGGCCCCGGCCGCGATCAGCAGCCGGGCCAGCCGGTCGGAGCGCTCGTCGAGCTCCCGGTAGCTCAATTGCTCGCCGCCGGAGCGGACCGCCGGGGCGTCGGGGGTGCGGGCGGCCTGCCGGGCGAAGGCCTCGGGCAGGGTGCGCGGGGGCGCCTCGGACGGGGGCGCCTCGGGCAGGGTGCGCCGGGGCGCCTCGGGCACCTCCCCGCCGAGGCGGGCCAGCAGCGCCCGCCCCTCGGCCGGGTCCAGCAGCGGCAGGTCGCCGGCCGGGCGGTCGAGGCCGTCCGCCATCCCGGCGAGCAGGGTGCGCAGGCTCTCCCCGAGCCGTTCCACGGTGGCGGCGTCGAAGGCGGCCGGGTCGTGGTCCAGGCCGATCTCGATCGACTCGCCGGGCGCCACGACCACGCTGAGCGGGTAGCTGGTCGGCTCCAGCACCTGCTCGGTCTCCAGGCCCAGGCCGTGCCGGGTCAGCGCTCCGGCGTCGAAGGGGTAGTTCTCGAAGACCACGATGCTGTCGAACAGGGCGGTGCCGCCGGGCAGTTCGCTCCAGCCCTGGAGCTGGGCGAGCGAGACGGCGTCGTGCCGCCGGGCCTCGGACTGGTGGTCCTGGACCTCGCGCAGCAGCTCCAGCACCGGGCGGCGCGGGTCGATCCGCACCCGGGTGGGCAGGGCGTTGATGAACAGCCCCACCATCGAGGTGACGCCGGGCAGGTCGGCGGGCCGGCCGGAGACGATGGTGCCGAACACCACGTCGTCCCCGCCGCCGTAGCGGGAGAGCAGCAGCGCCCAGGCGCCCTGGAGCACGGTGTTGACGGTCAGCCCGGCCCGCCGGGCGGCCTCGCGCAGCCGCTCGGACAGCGCGGGGCCGAGGGCGACGCGCACCGAGGCCGAGGAGGAGGCGCGGTGGGCCCCGGCGGGGCGGCGGTCCCGGGGCAGCTCGGTGGGGGCGGGGAAGCCGGCCAGGGTCGCGCGCCAGTAGCGCTCGACCTCGGCCCGGTCCTGGCCGGCCAGCCAGCGCAGGTAGTCGGCGTAGGGCGCGCGCTCGACCGGGGCGGGCGTACGGCCCGCGGCCAGCGCGGCGTAGCGCTCGCACACCTCGTCGAAGACCTGGGCGGCGCTCCAGCCGTCGAGCAGCACGTGGTGGAAGGTCCACACCACCCGGACGCGCTCCGGTGCCAGCCGGATCAGGGCCAGCCGCATCAGCGGGGCCCCGGCCAGGTCGATGCCGGCCGCGCGGTCCTCGGCGAGCAGCCGGGCGGTGTCCCGGGCGACCTGCTCGGCGGGGCGGGTGCTCCAGTCGTGGTGGACCACCGGGACGACGGCCCGGTGCTGGACGACCTGGAGCGGCTCGGCGCCGTCCTGCCAGCTGAGCCGGGTGCGCAGGACGGGGTTGGCGTCGGCGGTCTGCTGCCAGGCCTCGGCCAGCGCATGCGGGTCGCTGACGCCGGTGAGCACCAGCTGGACCTGGTTGACGTAGGTGTCGCCCGCCGGGTCGAGCAGGCTGTGGAAGAGCATCCCGGCCTGCATCGGCGTCAGCGGGAGGATGTCGGCGACGCCGCGGCCGTCCCCGGCGATCCGGTCCACCGCCGCCTGGTCGAGCCGGGCGAGCGGGAAGTCGGCGGGGGTGCGGCCGCCGGCGCCGGGCTCGGCGCAGTGGGCGACGATCGCCTCCAGGGCGCCCAGCACGGCCTCGGCGAGCCGGGTGACGGTCCCGGTGCGGTGCCGGGCGGCGCTGTGGTACCAGCTGATCGCCAGCTCGCCGTCCTCGACCCGGGCGACCACGTCCAGCAGGTGGGCCCGCTCGGTGCCGGGGGCCTGCGCGCCGCCGAGCCCGCCGGGGACGGCGCGGACGAGGGCGGCGCCGTCGGCGGACCAGTCGAAGCGGCCCAGGTAGTTGAAGGCGATGCCGGGGGCGGGCGCGCCGGCGAGCGCCGCGTCCCCGGCGAGGTGGCGCAGCGCGCCGTAGCCGAGGCCGCGGTCGGGCACCGCGCGCAGCTGCTCCTTGACGGCCTTCAGGGCGGTGCCCCAGTCCCCCGCCGGGACGGAGAGGGCGACGGGGTACAGCGCGGTGAACCAGCCGACCGTCCGGGACAGGTCGAGGCCCTCGAAGAGCCGGTCCTCGCGGCCGTGGCCCTCCAGGCCGACGGCGACGGTGCCGCGCCCGGTCCAGTCGGCGAGCACCCGGCCGAGTGCGGTGAGCAGCACGTCGTCGATGCGGGTGCGGTAGACGGCGGGGACC
The DNA here is from genome assembly GCF_044391605.1 of Kitasatospora sp. NPDC018619. Lineage (NCBI taxonomy): Bacteria > Bacillati > Actinomycetota > Actinomycetes > Kitasatosporales > Streptomycetaceae > Kitasatospora > Kitasatospora sp. NPDC018619. Next base: position 59,037 of record NZ_JBISAI010000025.1, on the reverse strand, counting down.
TCGCGCAGCAGGGCGTCGGTGCGGGCGCGGTCCAGCCGGACGGTCACCTCGCGCAGGTCGGCGGCGGTGTTGGCGCCCTCGCCGTCCACCGGCAGCGGCTCGGCGCAGGCCCGGGCGGCGGCCTCCCAGTGGGCGCGCTGCCCGTCGAAGCCGCCGGCCGCGGTGTGCTCGGCGAGGCGGCGGGCCCACTCCCGGACGGAGCTGGTGCGGGCGGGCAGCCGCAGCGGGCGGCCCTCGACGGCCTGCCGGTAGGCGGTCTCCAGGTCCTCCAGCAGCACCCGCCAGGAGACGCCGTCGACCACCAGGTGGTGGACGACCAGCAGCAGCCGGGCGGGGCGGCCGGCGTCCCCGGTGAAGAGCCGGGCGGCCAGCAGCGGGCCGCCGTCCAGCCGGAAGGAGGCGTGGGCGGCCGCGGTGACCGCCTCCTCCTCCCCGTGCCCGTGGAGCTCCAGCAGCTCCGGCGCGGCCTCCTCGGCAGGGGCGCACTCCTGCCGCCAGGCGCCGTCCTGCGAGCGGACGAAGCGGCAGCGCAGCGCGTCGTGGTGGGCCCACAGCGCGGCCAGGGCGCGGCGCAGCGCCCGCGGGTCGACGCCGGCCGGGGCCTCCACCACCAGGGACTGGTCGAACCGCGCGGCGTACGGCGGGTTCGGGTCGAGGAACCAGCGCTGGATCGGCGTCAGGCCGACCTCTCCGCTGACCGGTTCGGTGCCGGCGACGGTGACGGCGCGGCCGGCGGCCGCGGCCAGGGCGGCGACGGTGGGGTGCCGGAAGAGGTCGCGCGGGGAGAGCGCGAGTCCGGCGGCGCGGGCCCGGGAGACGACCTGGATGCTGAGGATGGAGTCGCCGCCGAGCAGGAAGAAGTCGTCGTCCGGGCCGACGTGTTCGACCCCGAGCAGCTCGGCCCAGATCGCGGCGAGCAGCCGCTCGCGCTCGGTGCCGGGGGCGCGGTGGGGGCGGTCGCCGCCCGTCGGCCGGTCGGGGGCGGGGAGCCGGCGGCGGTCCACCTTGCCGTTGGGGGTGAGCGGGAGTTCGGGCAGCGTGACGAAGGCCGCGGGCAGCATGTAGTCGGGCAGGCCGGCCGCCAGGTGGGCGCGCAGCTCGGCGGCGCCGGGCGCCGCGGCGCCCTCGGCCGGCACCAGGTGGGCGGCGAGCAGCGCGCGCCCGGCGTCCCGGTGCAGCGAGACCACGGCCTCGGCCACGGCCGGGTGGGCGGTGAGCCGGGCCTCGATCTCGGCGGGTTCGATCCGGAAGCCGCGGACCTTGATCTGGTCGTCGGCGCGGCCGACGAAGTGCAGTTCGCCGTCCTCGCTCCACCGCGCGGTGTCCCCGGTGCGGTACATCCGGTCGCCGGGCGGGCCGAACGGGTCGGCCAGGTAGCGGGCGGCGGTCTCGCCGGGGCGGCCGGCGTAGCCGCGCGCGAGGCCGGCCCCGGCGATGTACAGCTCCCCGGTGACGCCCGGCGGCTGCGGCTGGAGCGCGCCGTCCAGGACGTACACCCGGGTGTCGTCCAGCGGGCGGCCGATCGGCAGCACGGCGGGCAGCTCCTCGCCGTGGCGGAAGGCCCGGCGGGTGGCGAAGGTGGTGGTCTCGGTCGGCCCGTAGCCGTCGACGACGGTGAGGCCGGGGCAGGCCGCCAGGACCTTGCGGACGGCGGCGCCGGGCACCGCCTCGCCGCCGGTCCACACCTCGCGGGCGCCGCGCAGGCAGCCCGGGTCCTCCTGGGCGAGCAGCCGGAACAGCCCGGCGGTCAGCCACAGGCAGGTGACGCCCCGCTCGGTGACGGCGTGCCGCACGGCGGCGGCGTCCAGGTCCCCGGGCGGGGCGAGGACGGCGGTGCCGCCGCGCAGCAGCGGCACCCACAGCTCGTAGGTGGCGGCGTCGAAGGCGTGCGGGGAGTGCACCAGCACCCGGTCGTGGCCGGCGAAGGCGCGGTCCAGGGCCAGCGCGGCGACGTCCCGGCGGCGCACCGCGACGCCCTTGGGGGTGCCGGTGGAGCCCGAGGTGAACATCACGTACTGGACGTTGTCGGGGTGCGCGGCCACCGGCGGCGCCGGCGGCGCCCCGTCGGGCCGGTCCAGCCGCAGCACGTGCCCGGCCGGGCGCAGCTCCGCGGCCTCCGGCGCCCGATGGGCGTCGGTGAGCAGCAGTTCGGCGCCCGCTGCGGCCAGCATCCGGCGCAGCCGCTCGCGCGGTGCCCGGCCGTCCAGCGGCACGTAGACCGCGCCGGTGCGCACCAGCGCCAGCTGGGCGACGACCAGGTCGGCGGAGCGCTCCGCCAGCACCCCGACCGGCTGCTCCACCCGCACCCCGCGGGCGGCCAGCCGGCCGGCCAGCGCGGCCGCGCGGGCGTCGAGCTCGCGGTAGGTCAGGCGCTCGTCCCCGGCCTCCAGGGCGACGGCCCCGGGGGTGCGGCGCACCTGCGCGGCGAACAGTCCGGCGACGTCCTGCGCGGGCTGCCCGGTGGCGGTGGCGTTCCAGTCGACCAGGACGCGCCGGCGCTCCCGGGCGCTCAGCAGCGGCAGCCGGGCCGGCGGGCGGTGGGCGCCGCCGGGCAGGCCGGTGAGCACCGCGGTGAGCTGCCCGGCCAGCCGCCGCACGGTGGACTCGTCGAACAGCCGCGGGTCGTAGCAGAGCCGCAGGGACAGCTCCGGGCCGGGGTAGGCGATCAGGGCGAGCGGGTAGTTGGTGGTCTCGATCCCGTCGAGGTCGCGCAGCCGCAGGCCGTGGGCCTCGGCGGCGTCGGCGTCCACCGGGTAGTTCTCGAAGACCACCAGGCTGTCGAACAGCCCGGCCTGCTCGGGCAGTCCGGTGCCGGCCCGCATCCGGGCGAGCGGGACGAAGCCGTGCCGCCGGTCCTCGGCCTGCCGGTCCTGGAGGTCGCGCAGCCAGTCCACGACGGTGCCGTGGTCCGGCACGGCCGTGCGGGTCGGCAGGGTGGTGATGAACAGGCCGGTCATCGCCTCGACGCCGGGCAGCTCGGGCGGCCGCCCGGAGGAGGTGGTGCCGAAGACCACCTCCTCCCGCCCGGCCTGGCGGCCCAGCAGCACCGCCCAGGCGCCCTGGACGAGGGTGTTGAGGGTCAGTCCGCGGCCGCGGGCGAGGTCCTCCAGCGCCCTGGTCGCGGCGGCGGGCAGGGTGAAGGGCACGGCCCGGGTGGACTCGGCGCGGTGGCTGGCCACCGGCTCGCGGTCGTACGGCAGCGGCGTCGCCTCGGCCAGCCCGGCCAGCCGGGTGCGCCAGTGCCGCTCGGCCCCGGCGTGGTCGCGCCCGGCCAGCCAGGCCAGGTAGTCGCGGTAGGGCCGGCGCTCCGGCACGGTGCCGTACGGGACCTCGCCGCGCGCTCCGGGGGCGGCCAGGGCGGCGTGCACCGCGAAGACGTCGGAGAGCACCTGGAACAGGCTCCAGCCGTCCAGCACCAGGTGGTGGAAGGACCACAGCACCCGCACCCGGTCCTCCGGGAGCCGGACCAGCAGCAGCCGTTGCAGCGGGGCCGCGGCGAGGTCCAGGCCGCGGGCGCGGTCGCGGTCCAGCAGCTCGGCCAGCCGGTCGCGGCGCTCCCGCTCGGGCAGCGCGCGCCAGTCCAGGTGGGTGACCGGCACGGCCGCCCGGCGGTGCACCACCAGCAGCGGCTCGGGCACCTGCTGCCAGTGGACGCGGGCGCGCAGCACGGCGGTGCGGTCGGTGACCCACTGCCAGGCCTCGGCCAGGCGCGCCGGGTCGGCCACCCCCTCCAGCACGAAGTCCAGCTGCTGGAAGTAGGCGCCGCTGTCCTCCTCGGCGAGACCGTGGAAGAGCATGCCGGACTGGGTCGCGGTGAGCGGCAGGACATCCTCGACGCCGCCCGGGTCGGCGCCGGTGACGAGGTCCACCGCGGCCTGGTCGAGCCGGGCGAGCGGGAAGTCGGACGGGGTGCGCCCGGCGGCGCCGGGGGCGGCCGCGTGCCGGGCGAGGTCGGCCAGCTCCGCGGCGAAGCGCCGGGCCAGCGCCTCGACGGTGGCGGCGCGGTGGACGGCGGTGGAGTGGAACCAGGTGAACTCCAGCGCGTCGCCGTCCAGGCGGCCGACCACCTCCAGCGGGTGGGGGCGCTCGACGGCCGGGTCGGCGTCCAGCTCCAGCGGCCGGAAGGTGCCGCGGAACAGCCCGTCCCCGCCGTCCGGCAGGTCGATGCGGCCCAGGTAGTTGAAGCCGATCCGGGCGGGCGGTGCCTCGGGCGCCGTCCCGGGGCGCCCGAGGTGGCGCAGCGCCTCGAAGCCGAGGCCGCGCCGGGGGACGGCCCGCAGCTGCTCCTTGACCTGCTTGAGGACGGTGTCCCAGCCGGCTCCGGCGGGGACGGCCAGGGCGACGGGGTGGCGGGTGGTGAACCAGCCGACGGTGCGGCCGAGGTCGAGGTCGGGGAAGAGCTCCTCGCGCCCGTGGCCCTCGACGTCCACCACGACCCGGTCCCGGCCGCCCTCCGCGCACAGCGCCCGGCCGAGCGCGGCGAGCAGGACGTCGTTGGCCTGGGTGCGGTAGGTGTCGGGCAGGGTGCGCAGCAGGGCGGCGGTGTCGGCGGCGCTCAGCCGGACGGTGACGGAGCGTTCGGTGGCGTAGGTGTCGGGGCCGTCCAGCTCGGCCGGGAAGGCCTCGGCGGGCTCCGCGGGCAGGGCCCGCGCCCAGTACGGCGCCTCGTCCTCGAAGCCGCCCGCGGCGGCGAAGGCGCTCAGCCGCCCGGCCCAGGCGCGCAGCGGCGAGGACTTCGGGGGCAGGGCGGCCGCGCCGTCCCGGCCCTCGCGGCGGGCCCGGTAGGCGGTGTCCAGGTCCTCCAGCAGCACCCGCCAGGAGACGCCGTCGACCACAAGGTGGTGGGCGGCCAGGTGCAGCACCGGGGGCCGGCCGCCGGCGCGCTCGTGCAGCACGGCGCGCAGCAGCGGGCCCCCGCCGGCCAGGTCGTACGGGCCGAAGTGCGGGCTGTCCTCGTCGGGGCCGGTGTGCCGGGCCAGGGTGAGGCGGCCCGTCGGCTCCTGGATCCGCCACCGCGCGGCGCCGCCGCCACCGGGGGCGGTGAAGGCGGAGCGCAGCGCGTCGTGGTGGTCGACCAGGTCGTTCAGGGCCAGCTCCAGGGCCGCCCGGTCGAGGTCGGCGGGCAGCAGCAGGGAGAGCGCCTGGTTGAAGTGGCCGGCCCGCGCGGCGGCCCGCTCCAGCCACCAGCGCTGGATCGGGGTGGGCACCGCATCCCCGGTGGCGCCCACCGGGGCGGCGGGCGCGGCGGGCGCCCCGGCGTCCCCGGCGTCCTCGGCGGCCAGGGCGAGCGCGGCGACGGTCTGGTGGCGGTAGAGGTCCCGGGAGGTCACCGCGAGCCCGGCGTGCCGGGCGCGGGCCACCACCTGGATGCCGAGGATGGAGTCGCCGCCGAGGTCGAAGAAGTTGTCGTCGGCGCCGACCCGCTCCACGCGCAGCACCTCGGCCCAGATCCCGGCGAGCACGCGTTCGGCGGGCGTGCGGGGGGCGACGTGGCGGGCGGCCGACGCGGCCGGGCCCGGGTCGGGCAGCCGGCCCCGGTCGAGCGTGCCGTCCGGGCGCAGCGGCAGGGCGGCCAGCGGCACCACGACGGCGGGGACGAGGTGGTCGGGCAGGGTCAGGGCGAGGGTGCGGCGCAGCGCCTCGGGCTCGATCCGGCCGCCGGGGACGGGCACCGCGTAGCCGACCAGCCGGCGCGGGTGCCCGGTGCGGACGGCGGCGGCCCCGGCCACGCCCGGGCAGCGGCGCAGCGCCTCGGCGGCCTCCTCCGGGTCGCCCCCGCGGCCGCCCGGCCGGGCCCACTGCTCGACCCGGCCGAGGCGCTCCAGCCGGCCGTCGGCGGTGCGCCGCACCAGCTCCCCGGTGCGGTGCATCCGCTCCCCCGGCGCGCCGTACGGGTCGGGGACGGAGCCCTCGTCGCCCTCCCCCGGGAGGTACAGCTCGCCGGGCACGCCGTCGGGCTGGGGGCGCAGCCCGCGGTCCAGGACGTACCCCTGGCGACCGGCCGCCGCCCGCCAGGAGCCGACCAGCGCGCGCTGCTCCTCCTCGGGGATCATCGGCAGCTCGGCGAGGGTGCGCCGCGGCCCGTCCGCCATCGCGGCGAGCAGCCGGTGCAGGCGCTCCGCCAGCGCGGCCGCCGTCCGGTGGTCGAACAGGGCGGTGTCGTACTCCACCGTCAGGGTGCAGCCGCCGTCGGCCTCGGGGGTGAACTCCAGCACCAGGTCGAAGCGGGCGGCCGGGCGGGGCAGCGGGTGGTCGGCGAAGCGCAGGCCGGCGGCGGGCGCCGGGACGGCGGGGGTCTGCTGGACGACGACGACCTGGACCAGCGGGGTGCGGCCGGGGTCGCGGGGCGGGGCGAGTTCCTCGACCACCCGGTCGAAGGGCACCTCGGCGTGGGCGAAGGCGTCCAGCAGGGTGGTGCGCATGCTCTCCACGAAGCGGTCGACGGTGGCCTCCTCGTCCACGTCGCCGCGCAGCACCACGGTGTTGACGAAGAAGCCGGCCACGTCCTCCAGTTCGCGCCGGGCGCGCCCGTCGGTGACGGTGCCGAGGACGACGTCGCGCTGGCCGCTGTGGCGCGAGAGCAGCAGCGCGCACGCCCCGGCGTACAGGGTGAACGCGGTGGTGCCGCGGCCCGCGGCGAGGTGGCGCAGCCGCTCGACCAGGTCGGCCGGGAGGCGGTGGCGGTGCGCCGCGCCGCGGCCGGCGCGCTGCTCGGGCCGGGGGCGGTCGGTGGGCAGCCGCAGGGTCGGCAGGTCCGCGAGGGTGCGCTTCCAGTAGGCGAGGTCGGCCGTGTGGTCGGCCGGGCGGTGCTGCTCCCAGTGGGCGTAGTCGGGGTACTGGAGCGCGGGGGCGGGCAGGGCGGCCGGTGTGCCGTCGGCCTCGGCCCGGTAGAGCTCGGCCAGCTCGCGGGTGAGGACGCCCACCGAGCGGCCGTCGGTGACGATGTGGTGCTGCGCCAGCAGCAGCAGGTGCTCCCGCTCGGCCAGCCGGAGCAGCAGCAGCCGGGAGAGCGGGCCCCGGGCCAGGTCGTAGGGCCGGGCCAGCTCCTCGGCGAGCAGGCGCTCGGCGGCCGCGGCGCGCTCCCCGGCGGGCAGGGCGCCCAGGTCCCGGGTGCGCAGCGGCAGTTCGGCCCGCTCGGCGACGCGCTGCACCGGCTGTCCGTCGAGGGTGTGGACGGTGGTGCGCAGCGCGTCGTGGCGGGCGGTGAGGCGCCGCAGGGCCCGGTCCAGGGCGTCCCGGTCGAGGGCGCCGTCCAGCCGCAGGGCGGCGCCGGTGTGGTTGCCGGCGCTGCCGCCGGCGAGGTCGTCCAGGAACCAGAGCCGGCGCTGGGCGGAGGAGAGCGGCAGCGGCCCGCCGCGCGGGGCGGGCGGGATCGGCGCGTCCGGCGCGGCGGCGGCCGGCTGGTCGAGCAGCGGGGCGAGGGCGGCGACGGTGCGGGCGGTGAAGACGTCCCGCAGGGTGAGCCGCGCGCCCAGCCGTTCGCGGATGCGGGTGAGGGTGCGGGCGGCGAGGACGGAGTCGCCGCCGAGGTCGAAGAAGTCGTCCTCCGGGCCCACCTCGTCGAGTCCGAGGACCTCGGCCCAGACGGCGGCCAGGGTGCGCTCGGCCCCGGTGCGCGGGGCGGGGCGGCCGGTGGCGGCCTGCCGGGCGGGCGCGGGCAGCGCCCGCTGGTCGATCTTGAGCTGCGGGGTGAGCGGGAAGGCCGGCAGCACGACGACGGCGGCGGGCACCAGGTGGGCGGGCAGCGCGGCGGCCAGGGCGGTGCGCAGCACGGCCGGGTCCGGGGCGCGGTCCGGGTCGGCGGGGGTCGCGTAGCCGACCAGCCGGGGGTGGCCCGGCTCGTCCTCGCGGACCGCCACCACGGCTTGGTCGACGGCGGGGTGGGCGCGCAGCGCGGCCTCGATCTCGCCCGGTTCGATCCGGAAGCCGCGGACCTTGACCTGCCGGTCGAGCCGGCCGAGGTACTCCAGCTGCCCGGCGGCGTCGACCCGGGCGCGGTCGCCGGTGCGGTAGAGCCGGGCGCCGGGCGGGCCGAAGGGGTCGGGGACGAAGCGGGCGGCGGTCAGCCCGGGGCGGCCCAGGTAGCCGCGGGCGACGCCCTCGCCGCCGAGGTACAGCTCGCCGGCGGTGCCGGGCGGCTGGGGCCGCAGGTGCTCGTCGAGCACGTGGGCGCGGGCGTGCGGCAGGGCGGCGCCGATGCCGGGCGCGCCGGTGCCGGCGGTGAGCGGGCCGGTCCAGGTGGCGACGATGGTGGCCTCGGTCGGGCCGTAGGAGTTGACCATGCGCCGGCCGGGCGCCCAGCGGTCGACCAGCTCGGCGGAGCAGGCCTCGGCCCCGACGATCAGGGTGCGCAGGTGGCGGCCCGCTCCGGCGGGGACGGTGGCCAGCGCGGCGGGCGGGATCAGGGTGTGGGTGATCCGGTGCTCGTCCAGGACGGCGGCGAGCTCCTCGCCCAGCCAGGGGCCGTGCGGGGGGACGACCAGGGTGGCGCCGGTGAGGACGGAGACGAACAGCTCCAGCACGGAGGCGTCGAAGCTGGGCGAGGAGAACTGGAGCACCCGGTCCCCTGGGCCGACGGCGTACCGGTCGGCCGCCGCCGCGGTGAAGCCGGCGATCCCCCGGTGGGTGACGACCACGCCCTTGGGCGTGCCGGTGGAGCCCGAGGTGTAGATCACGTACGCCGGGTGGTCGGGGCCGGCGGCGGCCGGGGCGTCCCGGTCGTCCGCCGCGCCGGGCCGGTCCGTCTCCAGGGCCTCGGCGAGGGCCGCCGGGTCGTCCAGGACGACCGCGGGGGCGGCGTCGGCGAGCATCAGGGCGCGCCGCTCGGCGGGGTAGGCCGGGTCGACGGGCAGGAAGGCGGCGCCGGCCCGGGCGACGGCGAGTTCCGCGGCGACCAGCTCCATGGAGCGCGGCAGGACCAGCGCCACCGTCCGCTCCGGCCCGGCCCCGCGCCGGCGCAGGTGGGGGGCCAGCCGCTCGACGCGCTGCGCCAGGTCGCGGTAGCTCCAGCTGCGCCGCCCGTCGGTCAGCGCGGGCGCGTGCGGGGTGCGGGCCGCCTGGTCGGCGAACAGGGCGTCCAGGCTCCGGGGCGTCCCGCGGGTGCCGCCGGCGGCCGGCGGCGGGGCGGACGGGGACACGGGCTGGGCAGGCCGGTCGGCCATGGCGGAAGGTCCTTCCGATGGGGGCGGCGACGAGGGCGCCGGGGCAGGCGGTGGCCGCCCTCGGGCCGGGGGAACGGTGCGGCGGCGGTGCGGGGAGGCGGCAGTACGGGGAGGCGGGGCGGGCGGCGGTACGGGGCAGGGCGGGCGGCGGTACGCCGGGCCGGAGGGCGGTCAGCCGCCCGCCCGGCGGGCGGTGCGCCCGGAGACCTGCACCCGGTCGATCCGGCCGGTGGCCGGGTCCCGGTGGAAGCGCCCGCCGGGCTCGGGGCGGCCGGTGTCGGGGGCGATCAGGTCGTAGGAGAGGTCGGCGTAGCAGCGCAGCGGGATCGGCAGGTCGCCGTCGACCGAGAGGGTGGCCGGTCCGGCGCCGGGCGGTTCGACCCGGTAGCGGACCGAGCCGTTGCGGTAGTCGCCCGCGCACCGGGCCAGCGTCGCCGGTCCGGCGAGCAGCGCGGGGCCGCCCGCCGCCACCGGCTCGATCGCCGCGGGTATCCGCAGCCCGGCCAGCTCCTCCAGTTCGGCCGCGAGGTCGCGCCACAGGGCGGTGGCCGAGCCGGCGTTGCCGGTGAAGGCGACCACCACGCCGCTGTCCGGGTCGGCCCGCAGGTGGCAGGAGGTGCCCATGGCGTTGCCGTCGTGGCCGCACCAGAGCCGGCCGTCCCGCCGGTGGAGCGCGACGCCGGCGCCCCAGCCGTCGGCGAGCGCGCCCGGCCGGGCGCCGGGCTCCGGGCGGCGCATCCGCGCGGCGGCCTCGGGGGGCAGCGCCTTGGCCCGGCCGACCAGGGCGGCGCCGAGCGCGGCGAGGTCGGCGGCGCCGGCCAGCAGGGCGCCGGCCGGGGCCTCCAGCGGGGCCAGGTTCTGCCGCACGGCCCGGGGCCGGCCGGTCGCCGCGTTGAGCGCGTGCCCGCTGGCGACGGGCCGCCCGGGCGCGGTCGTGCCGACGAACACCGCCCGGGTGCCGAAGGGTTCGAGCAGCAGGGTGCGCACCGCCTCGTGCCAGGGCATCCCGGTGACGGCCTCGACCAGGCGTCCGGCGGCGACGTAGCCGGCGTTGGAGTAGGAGAAGTCCGTGCCGGGCGGGAAGAGCGCGTCCCGGGCGGTGCACACCGCGGCCAGGTAGCGCGTCGCGGTGGTGCGGGCGGCGGTGTCGGAGTCCGGCCCGGTGGGCAGTCCGCCGGTGTGGCTCAGCAGATGACGAATCGTTACTTCAGGCAGCTCGCGGAGCTCCGGGAGGTGCTCGGCGGCCGGTTCGTCGAGGTCGAGGTCGCCGTCGTCGGCGAGCAGCACGACCAGGGCGGCGGTGTAGGGCTTGGTCAGCGAGCCCACCGGCACGGCGGTGTCCTCGGTGAACGGCTCCCCGGTGCCGGTGTCGGCCACCCCGGTGTGCAGGGCGACGGTCTCCGAGCCGGTGTCCAGCACGAGCTGGGCACCGGGCACCCGGTGGGCGCGGGCGAGTGCGTCGAGCCGGTGCTGCAGCTCGCCGCGCAGGAGGAGCGGCGACCGCTCGCGGGCGGGCGCCGGACTGGCGTACGGCATGACGGAAGCTCCCGTTGACTGGTTCTCGGGTGCGGGCGCGCCGGGCGCCCGCGGTGGATTCGCGGATCGGGGGTGCGGGGCGGTGGGAATTCCCGGCCGCCGGAACCGCCCGCTTCAGGACACGTGGGAACGGGGGAATCGGCCCGGGCCCGGTCGTGGGCGCGCGGTCGGTGCCGGGAACGGGAATCCCCGGACACCCGCGGCCGGGCGCCGATCCCGCCCTCGCGGAGCCGTTCCGGAGTCGCTCCGGCACGTCCTGACCGGGCCGTGCGAATGCGACCGGAAAATCCTTCCGCGCGATGAGCGGCGGACCGGTTCGCGGTGCACCGCGGACCGCGAATACCCTTACCCCGCCGGGACCTTCGAACAGAAAACCGTTCCCCGCCGACCGCCCGTTCTTCCGGCGCCCACCTGCGCAACGGCCTTACCCGGCATGTCCATCCCCCTTGTCGGCGATCCGTCCCCGCGCACGTCGCGCGGAACGCGCCGACACGGCCGAGGAGCCGCGCAATCCCTGTCGCCCCGAACGTCCGGACGACGAACGCGCAACAGTCTTCACGGCGGATCAGCCGCTCGCAACCCCATCCGATTGAACGGAAAGCGGCCCCGCCGGTAATCGGAACCCCAAAATCCCTGGTGCGCCTCCCGATCCCGCCCGGAACGCGCGAGAAGGGGCCCGAATTCTTTGGCTGAAAATATGAGGTTCAGATCTCACCAGCCACTCGAACAGCTATTCGTCAGATTATATGCGTTATTTCTTGGGCGCCTGTGACGGCTGTGCCGGAATGCGACAGGATCACGCGGTTGGGTCGGGAGTGGCGCCCCCCGGCCCCGGCAGCAGCGCCAGCGCCGCCTCGACCAGCACCGCGGGGGCCGGCCCGACGTCCAGCTCCGCGCCCCGCTCGTCCGCGCCGAGCGGTTCGAGCGCGTCCAGCTGCGAGCCGAGCAGCGACTGCGGCATGAAGTGCCCCCGCCGCCCGCCGATCCGTTCCGCCAGCAGCGCCCGGCTGCCCGTCAGGTGCAGGAAGAAGGCGTCCGGGCTGGCCTGCCGCAGGACGTCCCGGTAGCGCCGCTTCAGCGCCGAGCAGGTCACCACGCCCCCGCCGCCCGCCGCGTCCCGCTCCGCCAGCCACCGCCCGACGGCCCGCAGCCAGGGCAGCCGCCGCGCGTCGTCGAGCGGGACGCCCGCCGCCATCCGGGCGATGGAGTCCGGCCGGTGGAAGTCGTCCCCGTCCGCGAAGGGGACCGCCAGCCGCCGCGCGAGCAGCCGGGCCACCGTGGACTTGCCGGTGCCGGCCACCCCCATCACCACGACGCACGGGGTGCGGCCCCCGCCGCCCGGCACCGTCAGCTCCACCGCGGCGGCGGCCCCTGCGAGCCGGCCGGGTACTCCTCCAGCGGGACGAGGCCCCGCTCCCAGGCGGACAGCACCGGTTCGAGCACCCGCCAGGCCTCCTCGGCCTCGTCGCCGCGGATCGACAGCGCCGGATCCCCGTTCAGCACGTCCAGCAGCAGCCGGCCGTACGCGGGCAGCTCCTGCGGCGCCATCCGCGCGGTCAGCGAGACCGGGGCCAGCTCGTGGGCGCGGGCCCCGATGCCGGTCAGGTCCAGCGCCAGCCCCTCCGGCTCCAGCTCGAAGCGCAGCACGTTGGGCCGGGCCTGCCCGCCGTGGCCGAACGGCAGGTGCGGCACCGGGCGGAAGTGCACCGCGACCTCCTTGCGGTCCTCCCCCAGCGCCTTGCCGCTGCGCAGCCGGAACCGCGTCCCGGCCCACCGCCAGCTGTCCAGCCCCAGCTCCACCTCGGCGAAGGTCTCGGTGCGGCGCTCCGGGCGCACGCCCTCCTCCTCGGCGTACGCCGGGACGTCGCGGTCGCCGATCCGGCCGGGCAGGTAGCGCGCCCGCCGGGTGCGGTGCAGCACGTCGTCGCCGGTCAGCGGCCGCACCGAGCGCAGCACGTCCACCTTCCGGTCGCGCAGGTCCCGCTCGCCGAGCGTGATCGGCGGCTCCATGGCCACCAGGCAGAGCAGCTGGAGGAGGTGGTTCTGGACCATGTCCTTGAGCGCCCCGACCTGGTCGTAGTACCCGGCCCGGCCCTCCAGCGCCAGCGTCTCGTCCCAGACGATGTCCACCTCGCTGATGTGGGTGCTGTTCCAGATCGGCTCCAGCACCCGGTTGGCCAGCCGGCTGCCGAGGACGTTCTGGACCGTCGTCATGGCCAGGAAGTGGTCGACCCGGAACACCGCCCGCTCCGGCACGAGGTCGGCGAGCAGCCGGTTGAGCTCCTGCGCGCCGGCCAGGTCCTCGCCGAACGGCTTCTCCAGGACGATCCGGCTGCCGGCCGGCAGGCCCGCCGCGTGCAGGGCGGTGACCACGGCGGGGAACAGCGCCGGCGGCAGGGCGAGGTAGACGGCCACCGGCCCCTCGCCCGCGACGACCGCGGCCACGTCGGCAGGGTCCGTGACGTCGGCCCGCCGGAAGTCCACGGCGCCCGCCACCGCCTCCCGCGCCCCGGCCGGGAGGTCGCCGCCGTGCTCGTCCAGCCGGGCCGCCGCCCAGGCGCGGTACCGGCCGGTGTCCCACTCCTCCCGGCTCGCCCCGGTCACCCGCAGCGCGTCGCCGACGTGCCCGCCCGCCCGCAGCGCGGCCAGCGCCGGCAGCAGGAAGCGGGCGCTGAGGTCCCCGGTCGCGCCGAGGATCGCCAGTCGCTCGATCATCCCCGCCCACCGGCTCTCGCCCGGCCGAGGCTGACGCCGCCGGCGATGATCCCGATGTGGCTGAACGCCTGGGGGAAGTTGCCCATGAACTCTCCTGTGGACGGGTCGATCTGTTCGGACATCAGCCCCAGCGGGCTCGCCCGGGAGCACAGCGAGGCGTACAGCTCCTCGGCCTCCTCGGTGCGGCCCTGGCCGACGAGGTTCTCGACCAGCCAGAAGCTGCACAGGACGAAGGCGCCCTCGTCGCCCGGCAGGCCGTCCGGGGACTCCTCGTGCAGGTAGCGGTAGAGCAGCCCGCCGCCCGCCGACAGCCGCTCGGCCACGGCCGCGGCGGTCGCCACCATCCGCGGGTGGCCGGCCGGCACCACCTCGCGCAGCGGCAGGGCCAGCAGGCTCGCGTCCAGCGTGCCGCCGCCGTCCAGGTGGGCGCTGAGCGTCCCGGCGTCCTCGTCCCAGGACTGCTCCAGGATCAGCCGGCGCAGCTCCTCCGCCGAGGCGCGCCAGTGCTCCGTCCCGGCGGGCCGGCCGAGCCGCTCGCCGATCCGCGCCGCGCGGTCCAGGGCGACCTGGCACAGGCCCGCCGAGTACGTGAACACCCGGCCCTCGCTGCGCACTTCCCAGATGCCCTGGTCCGGCTGGCGCCAGGCCCGGGCGGCGGCGTCGGCCAGCCTGGCCAGGCCGGCCCAGAGCGCGGGCTGGATCTCGCCGCCGGCCCGCAGCCACTGGTCGGCGCAGTCCAGGATCTCGCCGTAGACGTCGTGCTGGCGCTGGTCGGCCGCGCCGTTGCCCCAGCGCACCGGGGCGGAGCGCCGGTAGCCCTCCAGCTCGCCGTCCTCGATCTCGTCCGGCACCGGGCCGCCGCGCAGGTCGTACATGATCCGGGGGCGGCCGCTGGCCTCGAAGGCGTCCAGGACCCAGCCGAGGAAGGCGTCGGCCTCGCCGCGGAAGCCGATCCGGCGCAGGGCGAAGACGGCGAACGCCGCGTCGCGGATCCAGCTGTAGCGGTAGTCCCAGTTGCGGACCCCGCCGATCGGCGCGGGCAGCGCGGAGGTGGGGGCGGCGACCAGCGAGCCGTTGGCCCAGTCGTCGCAGAGCTTCAGGGTGATCGCGGCCCGCCGCACCAGCGGCTCCTGGGGGCCGTCGTAGGCGAAGTGCCCCATCCAGCGGCGCCAGGCCTCGGCGGTGCCCCGCAGGGTGGCGTCGGCGTCGAAGCGGTGGTGCCGGTGGAAGCGGCCCCAGGACAGCACCAGGTCCAGGCGCTCGCCCTGCCGCAGCTCGTGGGTGGTGCGCAGGCCCGCCAGCGGCCGGTTGGCGCGCAGGTGCAGGCGCAGGTCCGGGCGCCGGTTGGGCCGCACCTCCAGCCCGCTGAACAGGGCCCGGCTCTGCGCGCCGCCGCGCGGCTCCAGCTCCGCCCGCAGCCGGACGGTGCCGTCCAGCACCACGGCCGAGCGCACGAGTTCGCCGCGGTCGGCCGGCGCGTCGTCGGTGAGGTCCGCGCCGGAGCGCAGGGTCAGCGCGTCGGTCACGCGCACCAGGCCGGTGGGGCCGCGCAGGTCGGTGACCAGCACGCCGGTGTCCGGCTCGTAGCGCTGCCTGGCCTCCAGCAGGCCCTCCGGGGCGAGCGTGAAGTGCCCGCCGCGCGCGTGGTCCAGCAGCCCGCAGAACAGCGGCTCGGAGTCGAACCGGGGCAGGCACAGCCAGCACACCGCGCCGTCCAGGCCGACCAGTGCGGCCGTGGTGCCGTTCCCGATCAGGCCGAGGTCCTCCAGCGGCGGGTAGCCGTCGCGCCGGCCCAGCGGCCGGAACGGCGGGTCGGGGTCGTGCATGGCGCCTCGCTTCCGCAGGGTCGTCGGGTGGGCGGGGCGCGGGACTCGGGACCCGGGGCACGGGACCGGCCGGACGGCGGCGCCGCCGTGACGGCGTCCGCCGGCTCCGGTGTGGCGGCCACCGGCTCCCACGTTCCCGGGGATCGGCCTGCCGCGCGATCCGGCCGCGCCCGGCAGCCGTGCATTCCGGTGAAAAATCCCGCCCGCCACCACCGGGCGCGGGCGGCCCGGAGCCAACTGCTAGCGTCTGAGCGCGCACAGACGGCGGACAGCGGAGGTTGCGGTGGCGGGCAGGGACGCGGGGCGGGCCTTCATCGGCTCCTTCACCTCGGGGGGCGGGCGCGGGATCGTGGTCGCCGCCGTGGATCCGGACACCGGGGCGCTGACCGCCACCGGTACGGTCGACGCCGTCGACCCGTCCTACCTCGCCCTCGGGCGGGCCGCGGACGGCCCGGTGCTCTACGCCGTGTCCGAGACGCAGCCGGGCGCCGTCGGCGCCTACCGCCTCGACGGGCCGCTGCCCCGCCCGCTCGGCGCCCCCGTCCCGGTGGACGGGGACCACCCCACCCATCTGAGCCTCGCCCGGGGCCACCTGCTGACCGCCAACTACGGCTCCGGGAGCGTCAGCGTGCTGCCGCTCGCCGCCGACGGCTCCCCGCGGCGGCCGAGCGACGTGCTGCGCCACCGGGGCAGCGGCCCGGACCCGGACCGCCAGCGCACGCCGCACGCCCACCAGGTGCTCCCCGACCCCTCGGGGAACTGGGTGCTCAGCGTGGACCTCGGCACCGACTCGGTGCGGGTCTGCGCCCTGGACCCGGCGACCGGCGCGCTCACCCTGCACGCGCAGACCCCGCTGCCGCCCGGCACCGGGCCGCGCCACCTCGCCTTCCACCCCTCGGGCCGGCTGGCGTACGTGCTCGGCGAGCTGCGGCCGGTCGTGACGGTCTGCCGCTGGGACGCCGGGGCCGGGACGCTCGAACCGCTCACGGAGGCCCCGCTGTTCCCCGACGGCGTCGAGGGCCCGGTCTCGCCGTCGGCCCCGGTGGTCTCCCCCGACGGCCGGTTCCTGTGGGCGGCCGAGCGCGGCACCGACACCGTCGTGGTGCTCGCCCTCGACGCGACGGGCGAGCGGGCGCACGTCACCGCCTCGGTGCCCTGCGGGGGCCGCTGGCCGCGCGACCTGGTGCTGGGCCCCACCGGCACCCGGCTCTACGCGGCGAACGAGCACTCCGGGGACGTCACCTGGTTCGACGTGGACGCCGCCACCGGCGTCCCCCGCCGGGCGGGCTCGCTGGCCGTCCCGGCGGCCTCCACCGTCCTGTTCGCCTGACGGCTACTCCTCCTCCCGGACCACCACGACCGGGACGGTGGCGTGCCGGGTGCAGTGCTGGGCCACCGAGCCCAGCAGCATCCCCGCGAAACCCCCGAGGCCCCGGCTGCCGACGACCAGCAGGTCCGCTCCGCGGGCCGCCTCGACCAGCGCCCCGGCCGGGGTGCCGTACCGCGCCTCGGCCCGCACCTCGACCGGCGGGCGCTCGCCCACGGCCTGCCGGACCGCCCGGTCGACCTCCTGGCGCGCCCGCCCCTCCAACGCCGCCTCGTCGGTGGCCGCCGGCGGGAACCAGCCGCGCGCGCCGTGGTAGGTCGGGTACTCCCAGGCGATCACCGCCACCACCGCGGCGCCGGTGAGCTCGGCCTGGCGCACGGCCCAGCGCAGCGCCCGCTCGGACGGCGCCGAGCCGTCCACCCCGACCACGATGCGGCCCCTGCCCTCGGGCTGCTCGGCCATGTCTCCTCCTCGACTCGACGGCGGCGGAGGATCGCACCGGTCGGTGGTCCGCCGTCACCGGGCTCGGGCTCCAGCCTGGTACCGACCGCACCGGGCGCGCAGTCCGGCTGGTCCGGACGGGGCCCGGCCGCCCACGGCGACCGGGCCCCGGCAGGGGGAGGCGCTCAGCCGTCGTTCTCCGGCGAGGGCAGGTACGCCCCGGGCACGTCGTCCGGCGCCAGGATCGCGCCCTCGCCCGGGTACGGCGTGGCCCAGTTGTGCGTCTGGTACCAGACCAGGTGCTCCATCTGCGCCGGGTTGGCGCGGTCCGGGGCCGCGTTCGGCCCGGTCAGCCGCTGGTGGGACTTCCAGGCGTCCCACTGGGCCGCGACGGACTGCCGCTGCGCCGGCGGCGCGGCCGTGACCGGCGCCGCGGCCGCCCTGAGGTCCTGCTCGCCGGGGACGTCCGGGCCGCAGGAGGGGGCCGTCTTCAGGCCGTCGGTGAGCGAGGTCCGGTTGGGCACCGCGGTGAACGGCGTGTAGTCCGGCTCGTCGGTGAAGGCGCCGGTCATCGGGCTGGCCGCACTGTCCTTCTGGTTCATCGGGTGGATGCCGAGGATCTGCTCGATGGTGCGGATCATCGTGATCTGCGAGTAGTAGCGGCTGTCCACGGCCCCGTGCTGCGCCCAGGGGCTGATGATCTGGATCGGGGCGCGGTGGCCGTCCACGTGGTCGAGGCCGGCCTGGGAGTCGTCCTCGACGACGAAGACCGCCGAGTCCTTCCAGTACGGGCTGTGGCTGATCTCGTCGACGATCCGCCCGGTGGCCAGGTCGTTGTCGGCGACCTGGGCGGCCGGGCTCGCCGGGCCGCCGGTGTGGTCGCTGGACAGCCACAGCATGTTGAGGTCCGCCGGGCCGTTCTTCTCGAAGTCCTGCTTCCAGACCTGGTAGCGGTACAGGTCCGGCACGTCGGTGTCGAACTTCGGGAAGCCCGGCACCGAGACGCTGTTGAGCGAGGGGATCGGCGAGGAGGACCGGAGGGCGTAGGCGCTGCCCTGCCCCGTCGCGTCCATGGTCCTGGCGTCGCAGTAGAGGTTCTGCCAGGTGGCGTCGGCGGGCTTGTCCAGGAACTGGTGGAACTCGCCGAAGTCGCGCACCGTCCTGCCCGCGGCCTGCGCGCCCGTCCACAGGAAGCCGGAGCGCTGGTGGCCCAGGGCGTCGTCCTCGGTGTCGTAGCTGCGCTCGTACTCGCCGGCCGAGGACTCGGTGTACTCCGGGTTGTCCGCCTGCATCAGCCAGTTGTGGCCCTCGGCGGAGTTGGTGCCGATGTCGTAGGTGTTGTCGTAGAGCCCGAACTGCTCGGCCAGCGCGTGCTGGTTGGGCGTCACGTTCGCGCCGAACTGGGCCAGCGCCGGATCGCCGTTGCCCTCGGCGACGTCGCCGAAGACCTGGTCGTAGGTGCGGTTCTCCTTGACGATCAGGAAGACGTGCTTGATCGGCGACGGGTCGCCGATCCGCTTGGGCACCGCCTCGGCCTTCGCCTTGCGGCCGTTCGCGAGCTTGACCGCGTTGGCGGTCCAGCCGTTCTGCCGGAACACCCCGGCGGTCTGCGAGCGGATCTCCCTGTCGCTCGGCAGCGTGAACCGGGTGAGGCTGGAGGTGGTGTCGTGGGTCCGGTGCGCACCGGTGCTGTCGGGCCGCCGGGCGTCGATGCCGCGGGTGTTGGAGACGATCACCTCCGAGCCGACGGTGGCGATCTCCGCCGGGAAGTAGTCGGTGGGCAGCAGGCCGACGTAGCCCACCGGCTCCTGCGCGCCGGTGAAGCGGTAGACGGCCACGGCGTTGGCCCGACCCAGGGTCACCAGCAGCCGGCCGTCGTCGGTGAGGGTGACGGCGGTGGGCTCGTAGCCGACGGAGGCCTCCGGCCAGGGCTTGGTGGAGACGGTCTGGACGACCGTGTCGTGCGCGGTGTCGATCACCGACACCTCGTCGGAGGCGGTGTCGGCGACGAACACCACGCCGTCGCGGGCGTGCAGCGCGGTCGGGTGCAGGCCGACGGCGACGGAGCGCACGGCGGCGGCCGGGTCCGCGAGGTCGATCACGCTGACGGTGCCGGTGGTGGTGGCGGCGGTCGAGGGGTCGGCCGGGACCTGGGTGCCGTAGGAGTTGATCGTGGTGTCCCCGGCGGTGGCCGCGCGCCCGCCCTCGTTCGAGACGTACAGCTTCGCGCCGACCCGCACCACGGCGCGCGGCGCGTTGCCGACCGTCCAGCTCTGCCGGACGGCGCCCGTCGCCGCGTCGATCGCGACCACCCGGTTCTGCCCGTTGACGGCGGCGTACACCGTCGAGCCGTCGGCGGAGAACACCGCCCCGGAGGCCAGCGCGTGCTTGCCGCCGTCGGCCGGTATCGGCACCGCGACCGGGGCGGACAGCGTGCCGTCGGCCTGCACGGTGAACCGGGTGTAGCCGTCGAGCTGGCCCAGCCACAGCTGCCGGCCGTCCGGCGAGTAGACCGGGGACTCCTGGCCGACCGAGCCCTTGGGGATGCGCAGTTCGTCGGCCTTGTTGGTGCCGACGCGCTGCCGTACCTTGCCGGTCTTCAGGTCCACCACGACCAGCGCCGCGTCACCGTCGGCGACCGCGGCGGCCAGGTGGGTCCCGTCCGGGCTGACCGCGGAGCCCATGATCTTGCCGTTGTCGATGACCTGCCGGGTGCCGTACGGGGCGAGGTACTGGTCGCTGGAGATCACCAGACCGTTCGCGGTGCTCTGACCGACCTGGTCCTCGCCGAACTGGTGGGTGCTCGCGAAGGCGGTGCCGGTGGCCACGGCCACCGCCGTGACGCAGGCCGTGGCGAGCGCGGCCCTGCGGCCCACCTGTCGGCCGAGGAGGACCACGTGCTCGTTCCGGCTGCGTCGACGACGCGTTACCTGCATGGCGTCAGCCCTTCTTGGGGTTGGTCGTGTCTCTCGGGGAAGCGAGCAGTCCGACCTGGCCGTCGAACTGCCACAGCGGGTTGGGCGCGTCCCCGGCCGGGGTGCGCACCAGGAAGTAGCCGTTGACTTCCTTCGGGCCGTCGCCGTCGGCCGTCAGCCGTCCGTCCGGGGCCACGTCCAGCTGGTAGACGGC
The DNA here is from genome assembly GCF_044391605.1 of Kitasatospora sp. NPDC018619. Taxonomy (NCBI): domain Bacteria; kingdom Bacillati; phylum Actinomycetota; class Actinomycetes; order Kitasatosporales; family Streptomycetaceae; genus Kitasatospora; species Kitasatospora sp. NPDC018619. The sequence goes on along the minus strand of NZ_JBISAI010000025.1, from coordinate 38,902 downwards.
CGTGCCCGGCGCGTCCGTCCCGGGCAGGTGCCAGGTGACCACGCAGCGCCAGTCGTTGCCCGCGCCCTGCGGCTCCACCTGACCGTCGCCGCGCAGGCAGGCAGCCGTGGCGCGCAGCTCGGGCTCCGTCACGGCGGGGCGGTGCAGCTGCTCGGTCTGGAGCCGGTACAGGTGGGCGAAGACGGTGGCGACCTCCTGCTGCACCTTCTCCTGCGTGATGCCCGAGCCGGTCGAGGGGGTGGCCGCGGCGAGCGCGCCGGTGGTCAGCGCGAGCAGTCCGGCCAGCGGCAGCGCCCCGTAGGCGAGGGCGCGGCGCCCCACCCCGTCCTCGCTGCCGGTGGTGAAGTCCCGCCGCAGGAAGAGCAGCCGGGCCGCCGCGGTGGCGGCCGCCGCCCAGACCAGGCTGACCGCCACGGCGATCAGCAGCTCGCCCGGCCGGCCGGGCTCGGCGAACAGCCCGTTCCAGGCGACGAAGGCGTAGCCGGGCAGGGCGAGGCGCAGCGCCACCGGCAGCGGCAGCACCTGGGCGAGCTGCATGGCGACCGCCGCCAGCGCGGGGACCAGCAGGCCCATCGGCGAGCGGCCCAGCAGGACGGAGCCGAGCAGGCCGAGTGCGGCCAGGGCGAGCGTGGGCGCCAGCGCGCACACCCAGGCCAGCAGCACCGCGCCGGCCGCGTCGGACGGCGCCAGCAGGTGCCCGTCCACGCCGACCAGCGGCTCGTCGCCGACCGCCGCCAGGCCGCCGACCGTGCTCGACGCCGCCAGCCCGGCCACCAGCAGCACGATCACGGTGGTGCCGGCCAGCGCCTTCGCCCAGAAGATCCGCCGCGGTGAACGGACCGTCACCAGCAGGTGCCGCCAGGTGCCGAGCCGGTCCTCGGCGGCGAACACGTCGCCCGCGACGACGGAGGTCAGCAGGGGCAGCGCCCAGGAGCCGGCGAAGCCCAGCACCACCAGCGGCCCGGCCCAGCCGGTGGCGTGCATCCAGCGGCCGAACAGGGTGTCGGAGGGCAGCGTGCCCTGCTGGGCGACGGCGGCCGTGAACAGGCCCGGCGCGCTCCAGCAGGCGAGCGCCAGCAGCCTGATCCGCCACTGCGCGAGCAGCTTGACCAGCTCGAAGCGGTACACCCGGCCCAGCGGCACCGGGCCCGGCCCGTGGGCGGCCACCGCGCGGGCGGCCGTGGTCGTGGTCACCGTCCGTCCTCCTGCTGCTCGGTCAGGGCGAGGAACGCCGCCTCCAGGGGCGGGACCAGCGGGGCGGCCTCGCGCACCCGTACGCCCGCGCGCACCAGCGCCGCCACCAGTTCCTCGACGGCCGGGCCCGGCGCGTGCACCACCAGCGTGTCGGCGGCGCGCCCGGTGCCGGCGCGCTCGGCGACCCGCACCCCGGCGACGCCGGAGGCCACCCGACGGGCGGCCGCCGGGTCGGAGGTGAGCAGCCGGTGGTCCAGCGCCCGGTCGTCCGCGGCCAGCTCGCCGAGCGGCCCGCGGAAGCGGACGCGCCCGGCGGCCAGGATGGTGACCTCGTCGCAGAGCGCCTCCAGGTCGTCCATCCGGTGGCTGGACAGCACCACCGTCACGCCGTCGTCGGCGAGCCGCCGCAGCGCCCCGTGCACGTGCTGCTTGCCGGCCGGGTCCAGGCCGTTGGACGGCTCGTCGAGCACCAGCAGCCGGGGCTCGGTGAGCAGCGCGGCGGCGAGTCCCAGGCGCTGGCGCATGCCGAGCGAGAAGCCCCGCACCCGGTCGTCGGCGACCTCGCTCAGCCCGACCTCGGCGAGCACCCCGTCGATCCGGGCGGCCCGGCCGTCGTGGCCGCGCAGGGCGGCCAGCGCGGCGAGGTTGCGGCGTGCGGTGAGCGAGGGGTACAGCCCCGGTCCGTCCACGAAGCCGGCCACCCCGTGCGGCGCCGGGAGGGACCGGCCGAGCGGCCGGCCCAGCACCTCCAGCTCGCCGTCGTCGGCGTGGGCGAGCCCGAGCAGCAGCCCGAGCAGCGTGGTCTTCCCGGCTCCGTTGGGCCCGGCCAGCCCGTGGACCCGCCCGGGGGCCAGCTCCAGCTCGACGGCGTCGAGCGCGACCACGTCGCCGAAAGTCTTCGTCAGTCCCCGTGCCCGTACGGCAGGTTGGCTTTCCTTCATGGCTCCTTCTCGCTGTTCCCCCGGGAACCTAGGGGGCTGACCGCGTGCCGTCAGGAGCGCCCGGTTGAACTCCGCGGGAACAGCAGCGGCCCGCGCTGTGGCGGTCCTGCGTCCGCGCCGGGGGCGTGCCGGGTGGGAACCGGGTGAACCGAGTGGAAACCATCTAATGAAAACGGATATCGTTTCGCTGGATTCCCACGCCACCCCGCTTGCAGAGCTGGATGAACATGACAAACACTGGCAGAAAGCGAAACCCCGAACGCGCACGGACACGGCGGGAGTCGGAATGCGAGTAGACGCCGCCCTGGCCGGGACCTGGGTGGACCGCTGGGAGCGCCAGCAGGAGCGGTACGCCGTGGAGCGCGAGGAGCGCTTCACCGTCATCGCCGACGTGCTGGAGCAGACCGTCGGCCACCGCCCGCGGCCGCTCGTCGCGGACCTCGGCAGCGGCCCCGGATCGCTGTCGGCCCGCGTCGCGGCCCGCCTGCCGCACGCCGAGATCGTCGCGGTCGACATCGACCCGCTGCTGCTCGCCCTCGGCCGGGCCCGGCACCCCCGGGTGGCGCGCTGGGTCGAGACCCTCATCGGCCGCCCCGGCTGGATCGGGGAGCTCGCCCTCGACCGCCCGCTGGACGCCGTGGTCTCCACCACCGCGCTGCACTACCCGCCGCCGGACGCCCTGCTCGGGATCTACCGCGACCTCGCCGGCGCGCTGCGCCCCGGCGGCATCCTGGTCAACGGCGACCACCTCATCCCCGACGAGCGGCCGCTCGCCGAGCTCGCCCTCGCGATCGGCCGGCTGCGCGCCCAGCGCAAGGGCACCGGCGCGGCCGAGGACTGGTCCCAGTGGTGGGCCGCGGCCGGGCGGGTCCCCGAGTTCGCCGACCTGCTGACCGCCCGCGAGCGGCAGCTGCCGCCGACCGACGGCCCCGGCAACGGCCTCTCCGCGGCCCGGCACGGCGAGCTGCTGCGCGAGGCGGGCTTCCGCCAGGCCGGGCCGGTGTGGCAGTACGGCACCAGCTCGGTGCTGGTCGCACTGCGCTGATGGCCCGTCAACCGCTGTTCCGGAGTGCCCATTTCCGGATGGGCACGGTCTTTGCCAGGGCGTGACACGAAGCGCCCTGTCGATCACCGGGGGAAAGGGTTAGCGTTTCCCTCGGTCGCCGACGCCCCTGCCGCACACCCCGTCCCGCCGACTTCTCACGGAGAGCTGGTTTCGCATGCGGCCCTTACCGCTGTATCTCGAACCACGGCTGGAGACCCCGCTCCGCTCCCTCCTGGAGGAACGCGACCTCCTGCACACGCTGACCGACGCCCTGGGCTCCCCCCTCAACGTCCTCCTGCCCGACCGGATCGCCGACAACCTGGACCGGTTCCGGGCCGTCTACCGCAAGCACCGCCTCACCGGCCGGATCCACTTCGCCCACAAGGCGAACCGCTCCAGCGCCCTCGTCCGCCGGCTCGCCGCCACCGACGCCGGCGTGGACGTCGCCTCGCTCGCCGAACTCCAGCACGCGCTCGGGGCCGGCTGCCCGCCCGAGCGGATCGTCGCGACCGGCCCGAAGAACGGCGCCTACCTCTGGCTGGCAGCCCGCACCGGCGCCACCGTCCACCTGGACTCGCGCGCCGAACTCGACGCCCTGGCCGAGCTGGTGCGCGGGCACGCACTGCCCCCGGTGCGCGTGATGCCGCGGCTGTCCGGCTTCCGGGCGCCGGGCGTCACCGTGCTCACCCGGCCGAGCCGGTTCGGCACCGACGTCGGCGCGCTCGGCGACCTGCTCGACGCCCTGGAACGCCACCGGGACGCCGTCGAGCCCACCGGCGTCGCCTACCACCTGGACACCACCGGCGTGGCGGAGAAGGCCGTCGCCCTGGAGACCTGCGTCACCGTGCTGGACGAGTGCCACCGCCGCGGCCTGCGGCCGCACACCGTCGACATCGGCGGCGGCTTCGGCGTCGGCTACCTCGCCCACGCCGCCCAGTGGGAGCGCTACACCACCGCGCTCACCGAGGCCGTCCTCGGCAAGCGGCCCCCGCTCACCTGGCAGGGCCACGCCTACGGGCTGCGCGCCGAGGCAGGCCGGCTGCGCGGCGCCCTCGGCCTCTACCCGGCGCACCGCCCGGTCGCCGCCGAGGCCTACCTGGACGAGCTGCTCTCCCACCCGGCGCCCACCCTCGGCAGGCCGCTCGGCACCCTGCTGCTGGAGCACCTGTACGACCTCGCGGTGGAGCCCGGCCGGGCGCTGGCCGACCAGTGCGGCGCCACCCTCGCCCGCGTCCTGGAGGTCCGGCGGGCACCGGGTGGCGAGCCGCTGGTCCGCCTGGAGATGAACGCCCGGGACGTCGGACTGGAGGAGCACGGGGTGCTGATGGACCCGCTGCTGCTCCCCCGGCCGGGCACCCCCGCCGCGCCGGAGCGGCCGGTCGGGGTGTACCTGATCGGCAACCTCTGCCTGGAGACCGACCTGATCACCCGGCGGACGGTGTTCCTGCCGCGCCTGCCCGCCCCCGGCGACCTGCTGGCCTTCGCCAACACCGCGGGGTACCTGATGGACTTCGGCGCCGGCGAGGCGCTGCGCCAGCCCGTCGCGCGCAAGGTCGCCGCGTACCGGCAGGACGGCGCCTGGCGGTGGCGCCTGGACGAGGAGTACTGGCCCGTCGACGTGACGGCGGGCGCCGGACACCGGGGGGACGAAGAGGCATGAGGTACGACAGCATCACCGACGCGATAGGCAACACCCCGCTGGTCCGGATCGACCCGGCGGTCACCGGCCTACGCCACATCGACCTGTACGCCAAGCTGGAGATGCTCAACCCCTTCGGCTCGGTCAAGGACCGCGCCGCCTGGCACATGACCCGGGACGCGCTGCCCGGCGCCGTCGAACGCGGCGACACCGTCGTGGAGCTGTCCAGCGGCAACACCGCCAAGGCGCTGGCCCTGATCGCCGGGCTGCACGGACTGCCCTTCAAGAGCGTCACCAACCGGATGCGGGTCCCCGAGGTCAAGGACCTGCTCCTGCTGCTGGGCGCGGAGATCGAGGAGCTGCCCGGCCGCACCGAGTGCCTCGACCCGACCGACACCGACGACCCGCTCACCCGCATCCACCGGATGATCTCCGCGGCCGACTCCGGCTATCTGCACACCGACCAGTACTACAACCCGCTCAACCTGGACGCCCACCTCACCGGCACCGGGCCGGAGATCGTCCGCGACCTCGACGGCCGCGCCCCCGACCACTTCGTCGCCTGCGTCGGCACCGCCGGCTCCTCCACCGGCGTGGCGGCCGCGCTGCGCGCCCACGACCCGGCGGTCGACGTCCTCGGGCTGGTCGCCCACAAGTCCGACTTCATCCCCGGCATCCGCACCATCGACGAGGTGCACGAGGTCGGGCTGTTCGACCCGGCCACCTACGACTCCATCGCCCCGGTCAGCGCCGACCAGGCCATCGACGGCATGCTCACCCTGATCCGCCGCTGCGCCCTGCCGGCCGGCCCCACCGGCGGCGGCGCCTTCTTCGGCGCACTGCGCCACCTGCGCCCGGTGGACGACGCCCTGACGGAGCGCGGGACGGGCGAGCGGCGCACCGCCGTCTTCATCGTCTGCGACCGGGTGGAGAGCTACCTGAGCTACATCCGGCAGCGGCGCCCGGAGCTGTTCGACCGGCCCGCCCGGCCGAACACCGTGGGCAGCGTGACCCCGGCCGAGCTGGCCGCCGCCCGGGTCGTCGAGGTCGACGCCGCGCGCAAGTGGATCGCCGAGGAGCGGCCGCTGGTGGTGGACCTGCGCGGCCCGTTCGCGTACGCGGCGCTGCACATCGAGGGCTCGATCAACATCGTCGACGAGCTGTTCGACGAACTCCTGCACGGCGGGCTGCCGTTCGGGACCCACCAGCCGGTGCTGCTGGCCTGCCCGGTCGGCGAGAAGTCGGCCGCGTACGCCGCGCTGCTCACCCGGATGGGACACCGGGACGCCCGCAGCCTGGCCGGCGGCGTCATCGCCTGGCGCGACGCGGGCGCCCCGCTGGTCCGGACCTGAGCGGAGCCGACCGTGACCACCCCCGACGCGACCCTCGCAGAACTCCACGACTGGCACCGCGAGCTGCGGGCGCAGTTCCCCATCATCACCGACCACCCCGACCAGGCCTACCTCGACAGCGCGGCCACCTCCCAGAAGCCGCGGGCGGTGCTCGACACCGTGCAGCGCTACCTGACCACCGCCAACGCCAACGCCGGCCGCGGCACCTACACCTGGGCCAACGCCACCACTGCGCTGGTCGACCGCACCCGCGCGCGGGTCGCCCGCTTCCTCGGCGACCCGGCCCCGCTGCGGCGCTCCGGCGTCCACTTCGTCAGCGGCGCGACCGAGGGGCTGCGCGCGATCGCCCGGGACTGGCTCCCCCACCACCTGCGGGACGGCGACGAGATCATCGTGCCGTTCGCCGACCACCAGGCCAACGCGCTGCCCTGGACGGAGGCGCAGCAGCTGCTGGCCCGCCAGGGCGTGCGCGTCACCGTGCACGAACTGCCCTACGACCCGGCCTCGCACGACTACGACCACCGCGCGCTGGCCGGCCTCGTCACCGCGCGCACGGCGTTCGTCGCCGCCACCCACGTGCACCACGTGTACGGCGGCGACATGAACGTCCACCGCATCCGGGCCGCGGTCGGCCCGGACGTGCCGATCTGCCTGGACGCCGCGCAGAGCGTCGGCCACCTGCCGGTGGACGTCGGCGCGCTGGACGTCGACTTCGTGGTCTTCTCCGGCCACAAGGCGATGGCCCTGCCCGGCACCGGCGCGGTGTGGGCCCGCAACACCCGCGGCCCGGCCTTCGCCCCCGGCGGCTGGGCCGGCACCCCCAACACCTGCGGGATCGCCAGCCTGGAGGCCGCGCTGGACTGGCTCGACGGCGCCGGCCCCGACCGCGTGCAGCGGTGGAGCGGCGCCCTGGCCGCCCGGCTCACCGACGGGCTGCGGACCCTGGCCCCGTACGAGGTGCTCGGCTGCCAGCGGAGCCTGGCCGCGGACTCCCCGGTCCAGCGCCGCGAGGGCATCGTCACCTTCCGGCACCGCGGGATCGGCTCCAACGACCTGGGCTTCGTGCTCGCCAGCCACGGCCTGATGGTGCGCGCGGACGGCCACTGCCAGGCGCGGGCCGGGGAGCGCGAGAGCTCGGTGCGGGTGAGCCTGCACGTCTACAACAGTCCGGAGGAGGTGGACCTGCTGCTCTCCGTGCTGCGCGGGCTGTAGGGCGCGGGTGCCCGGGCCCGGGTCCGGCGCGGGCCCGGGTCCGGCGTTGGCCGCCCGGGCTCAGCGCAAGCCCGGGCTCAGCGCAGGCCCGCGAAGAGGTCGTTCTCGGGGACGGCCGCGCCGGTGGTGTCCCTGACCCGCACGAAGGTCTCCATGCCCATCAGCTCGGTGAACCGCTCCCGCCCCATCTTCAGGAAGAAGATGTTCTCCCCCTGGCTGGCGTGCGCGGCCAGCGCGTCGAACTTCCGGCCGCCGAACGCGGTGGTGTCCACCCAGGTGGTGATCTCCTCGTCCGGCAGGCCGATCTCGGCCATCTCCGGCTGCTCGGCCGCCGCCGCAGGATCCGGCTCCTCCCAGTCCGCGCCGAACTCCCGCATGACCTCCCCGAACCGCTGCATGGCCGAGCGCGGGGCCGTCGTCCAGTAGACCTTCGCCGCCGGGTCGGCCACCTGCTCCAGTGCCGCCATCGTGATGCGGTGGGCCTGGATGTGGTCGGGGTGGCCGTAGAAGCCGTTCTCGTCGTAGGTGACGACCACGTCGGGCCGGTAGTGCCGCATCAGTTCGGCGAGCCGGGCGGCGCCGTCCGCCACCGGCGTGCTCCAGAACGAGCCGGGCGCGTCGTTGGCCGCCCAGCCCATCATCCCGGAGTCGGCGTACTCCAGCAGCTCCAGGTGATCGACGTTCAGCACCTCGCAGCTGGCCTCCAGTTCCTTTCTCCGCATCGCCGCGACGGCCTGCGGATCGTGCCCGTCCTCCCCGGGCTTGACCCCTCCCGGGCCGTCACCGCACCGGCCGTCGGTACAGGTGACGAGGACGGTGCGGATGCCCTCCGCCGCGTACCGGGCGAGGACACCGCCCGTCCCGGTGGCCTCGTCGTCGGGGTGGGCGTGCACTGCCATCAGCGTCAGGGGCCGGTCAGCCATGAAGATCCATCCTCCGGTGTGAAGAGTTCCCGCCCAGTCTGCGCCACCCGGACCGGGTGGTCGCTCGCGGTGTCCGCGCGGGACGGAACACCCGGGACGGGTCCGCGCATTCCCGCCCGCGGGCCGACGAGCCCGGGCGGGGCCGTCCGCCTACGATCGGTTCGACAGCGGCCCCCAGCGACGGGTTGGTTCCCATGACCGGTCACAGCGCGAGCATCGACGAGTCGACACCGAGCATCGCCCGCGTGTACGACTACCTGCTCGGCGGCACGGACAACTACGCCGTCGACCGCGAGGTCGGCGACTTCTTCCTCCGGGACCTGCCCGGCTCGGCGGTCATGCCGCTCGCCAACCGCCGGGCCCTCGTCCGCGCCGTGGGCGCGATGGCAGAGAGCGGCATCCGCCAGTTCGTCGACCTCGGCAGCGGCCTGCCGACCGCCGAGAACGTGCACCAGGCCGCCCGGCGGCACGTCGCCGACGCCCGCGTCGTCTACGTGGACAACGACCCGACCGTGCTCGCCCACGGCCGGGCCCTGCTGGCCGCCGATCCCCGCACCGCGCTGGTCGCGGGGGACCTGCTGGAGCCCGAGGAGATCCTGCGCCACCCCGACGTCCGGCGGCTGGTCGACCTCGACGAGCCGGTGGGCGTGGTCTTCAGCGCCGTCCTGCACCACATCGAGGACGCCCGGCGGCCCGCGGACCTGGTGCGCTGGTGGGCGGAGCGGGTGCCGTCGGGCAGCCTCGTCCACATCTCCCACTTCCGGTCCGCCGGGACGGTCGGGAGCGCGGAGACCGCGCGGATGGAGCGGAAGCTCCAGGAGAGCTTCGGCCGCGGCCGCTGGCGCACCGACGAGGAGATCCGCGGGCTGTTCGGCGGCCTCGAACTGCTCGCCCCCGGGCTGGTGCCCTGCTCGCTGTGGCGGCCGGAACCGGCCCCGGGCCAGGACCCCGCCGAGCTCCCCTCCGACGAGCGCAACCTGTCGGTGTGGGAGCGGCTGATCTCCTGCGCGCTGGCCCGCAAGCCCTGACCGGCGCGGGCCCGGCCCCGTGGAGCCGCGGCCGGGCCCGCCGGCCGCGGCTCAGGACAGGTAGTCCTCCAGTCCGCCGTCGCGCCGGATGTCCAGGGTGACGCAGTGGAACCCGCCGCCGAGTGCCCGGGAGTGGCGCAGCCGGTGCGGCAGGACGGTGATCCCGGCGTGCTCCAGCAGCTTGATCAGGCCCTCCTGGCCGGACTCGACGATCGCCGTGTCCGGGGAGACCATCAGCAGGTTCATGCTGATCCAGCTCTCGCTGAGCGCGTGCGCGGGCGCCTCGCCGCAGGCCTCGGCCGGCGGGCACCACAGCACGTCCCAGCCCTTGAGCGGCTCCGGCACGGTGTCCGGGCCGATCCGCTCGGGGTTGAGCAGCACCAGCCCCGGCCGCAGCAGCGCGATGGTGCTGTCGATGTGGGTGTAGCCGTAGACCCCGCGCAGCGGGTGCAGCCGCAGCCCGCCGTCGCCGAGCAGGCCGAGGGTGGACTCCAGCCACCGCAGGCCGAGTTCGTTCCCGCTGCGGGAGACCTGGTAGAACACGTCCCGGCCGAGCCGCAGCACGTTCGCGGCGTCGAAGACCGGCTCGGCCTCGCCGAGCAGCGGCAGGCCCCGCTCGTCGAACTCGAAGAGCTCGTCGGCCAGCCGCGGCCGGGGAGCGGCCAGCCAGCGCGCCCCGCGGCGCAGGTAGTCCTGGAAGAGCCCGCGCAGGCCGAACACCTCGAAGTAGCGCTGCCGCATCGGGCTGGCCACCTCGATCAGCGTCTCGCCGACGACCAGGGTGAGGTCCCGCGGGCAGTAGGAGTGGAAGCCGCCGTCGGCGTTCCACAGCGGGGAGGCGAACTCGGCGGCGTGGTCGACGGGTTCCGGCCGGTGGACGGTGACGCCGAGGCCGCGCAGGGTGGCCGTCAGCGCCGCCAGGTCCTCCTCGGTCTCCTCCACGACCTGCTGCGGGTAGGGGCCGGCCTCGATCGCGGCGAGGCCGGCGGCGTCGGTCTTCGGGAAGCAGGACAGCCAGGAGGACGGCTCGGTCTGCTCGGGCAGCCGGGCGCCGGCGGCGGTCCCGACCACGATCTCGCGCAGGGTGGTGAACTCGTCCCAGCTGTGGACCGGACGGGCCGATTCGGACATGACTCTCCCTTGGCACGGGTTTGGGGGAACGCGGGGACGGGCGGCGCAGGCGGCGGACCGGAACCCTGCGGACTGACCGCCGGGCCGGCTGCGGCCGACCACGGCGTACGGGAAATCACCGACGGGGCAAGCGGATTCGCTGTGACGAAGGGCCGGGATCGTTCGTCAAGCTACCCGGAGCACCGAGAGCGACGCAAGGAGCGTGATCGGTGCCGGACACCCGCCGCCGGCCGGTCCGCCCGTTGTTCACGTTCCTTCCCTCCGAGGCTCACCAACACCGCGGACCGCCCGGGCGCCCCGCTCACCCCCGCCAGGCCCGGCGGAACCGGCTCCCTCCGGCCAGCGCCAGCAGCGCCCCGCCCGCCGCGGCGACCCCGGCCACCGCCAGGTTCTGCCGCTGCGCCCGGCGCCGGTCGGCGACGGCCGCCCGGGCCGAGGCCGCCAGGAAGGCCCGCTCCACCCCGGCCGCGGCCAGCTCGCCGGCCGCCACCCGGCGCATCAGCTCCTCCAGGCGCACGCCCCGGAACAGCAGCCCCGGATCCCGGTCGGCGGCCGCCCAGCCGCGCGCGGCCGCGGTGAGCCGGCGCTGCTCGCCCAGCGCCTCCCGGCCCTCCGCGAGCCAGCCGCGCAGCCTGGGCCAGGCCTGCGGCAGCGCCTGGTGGGTGAGTTCGACGGTGTCCCGGTCGACCACCACCAGCCGTGCCCGCACCAGCCGTTCGATCAGCTCGGGCACACCGGGATCGTCGAACTCGGCCCGCCGGGCGGGCGTGCGGGCACCCTCCTCCCCGCCCGGCACCAGCTCGCCGCCGGGCAGCGCCCCACCGCCCGGCAGCAGCGCACCGCCCAGGGCCGTCGCCCCGCCGACGGCGTCCTCACCGGCCCCGGCCGGCTCCCCGCCGAGCCGCAGGAACACCGCCTGCGCCCGGGCCCGGTCGGCCGCCTCCAGGCCGTTGTACAGCGCCTCCGCGGTACGGGCCAGCGCGCCCTCGAACCCGCCGGTGGCCTGGAACCCGGCCAGGGTGAGCGCGTTGCCGCTGCGCCGCCGCCACGTCTCCAGCAGGGCCGCGGACACCAGCGGGAGCGCACCCGGCTGCTGGGCGGCCGTCGAGATCAGGACGGCCAGCAGGGCGCCCTCGACCGTGCAGCCGGAGCGGGACGCGGGCTCGGTGATCGCCCGCCGCAACTCGTCCGGCGCCGGGCGCCCGACCGCCAGCACCCCCTGGCGGCCGGCCCCGGCCAGGCCCGGGTGCTCGGCGAGCAGCGGTCCGCAGTGGTCCGAGCGGACCACCAGCACCACCCGGCAGCGGGTCGGCGCCGCCGGCAGCCCGTCCGGTGCCTCGCCCGGGATGCCGGTGGCGGTCGCCACCAGCGCGTCCAGGAAGCGCGTCCGCTCGGCCGCGTCCCGGCACCGGGTGCGCAGCTGCTCGGCCTGGTCGACCACCAGCACCGGGTCCCCCGCGGTCGGTGCGGGCGCGCCGCGCGTCGTCCCCCCGGCCCGCTGCCCGAGCCGGGCGAGCGCGAGCGCGTACGCCTCCATCGGTCGTTCACCGGGTGTCAGCAGCGCCACCGGGACACCGCCGTCGGCCGGGGGCCGGCCCGCTCCGCCCCCGGCCCCGGGTCTGTCGACCGCCTCGCCCCCGGCGGGGGGCCAGCCCAGCCGCGCCAGCAGACCTGCCCTGACCAGCGAGGACTTTCCCACCCCGGACGGCCCGGAGACGATCACCAGCCGCCGTTCGGCCAGCAGGGCGAGCAGCCGGTCCAGCAGCGCCTCGCGGCCGAAGAACCGCTCGGCGTCGGCCGCCTCGAACGCGGCCGCGCCCGGGTAGGGGGCCCGTCCGACGTCCTGGGCGCGCTGCCGGGCTGCGGTGTCGGCGGCCAGTTCGGCGGCGAGCAGCTGCCAGCGGTGCCGCCACTCCCGCACGTCCCCGCCGCAGGCCTGCACATAGGCCAGGGTGACGGCGAGGCTCGGCAGCCGCCGGCCTCCCGCGGCCACCGACAGGCTGGCCGCGGAACAGTGGGCCCGGAGGGCGAGTTGACGGTACGGCGGGAGGCCGGCGCGTTCCCGCAGGGCCCGTAGATCGCCTGCGAACCGCACCAGCGGCCCGTCTCCGGGCTCCAATGGACTTTCCCGACGCGGCACTTCGGCCCCCTTCTCCGTTGAAGCGGTGTCCTGAAACTCGAGTGCCCACGCGCCACACGCCTCGCGCGTGCCTCGTCACCATCCCCCCGTTGTTTCATCATGCACAGCACCGTTGGCGCCGAACAACGGTGCGTGCGGGTCGGTTGTTCCGAGTTGATGTTCAATGTCCAGCCGCACGGCACCGAACAATGCCGGTGGGATAGAACCGGAAGCCGCAGCCTTCGCTGACTTCGGAGACATCCATGAGGTTCACGCGGTACTGCCGTTCCCTGCTGTCCACACCCGCGATGGCGGTGGAGCGGTACACCAAGAGCCACCAGTCCGGCGCCGACATCGCCATGGTCGACCTGGAGGACTCGGTCCCACCCGCCCGCAAGGAGGAGGCCCGGCGGCTGGCCGAGGAGTTCTTCGCCCTGCCCTCCACCAAGCTCGCCCGCAGCGCGGTGCGCATCAACTGCCTGTCCGGGCCGGAGGGCCTGCGCGACCTGGTCGCCATCGCCCGGTACGGCGTCAAACCGGACCTGGTGCTGGTCCCGATGGCGGAGTCGCCCCGGGACATCGAGATCGCCGCCGGCGCGCTCGGCGCGGACTGCCCGGAGACGGAGTTCCTGGCCGTCGTGGAGACGCCGCTGGGCATCGAGCGCGCGCCCGAGATCGCGGCCGCCGGGCACCGGCTGCGCGGGCTGGTCTTCGGCTCGGCCGACTACGCCTTCGCGGTCGGCGCCCGCCTCTCCTGGGAGGCCCTGGCGCACGCCCGCTCCCGGGTGGTCAACAGCGCCCGCGCCGCCGGGGTGGAGGCGATGGACGCGCCGTTCTTCGAGGTCACCGACCTCGCCGGGCTGCGCCGGGAGGCCGGGCTCGCCCGGGACTTCGGCTTCAGCGGCAAGATCGCCGTCCATCCGCGCCAACTCCCGCTGATCAACGAGACCTTCAGCCCCGGCGAGGAACTCCTGGAGCGCGCCCGCCGGGTGGTCGCGGCGGGCGCGGAGAACGGCCGCTCGGTCACCGTGGTGGACGGGGTGATGGTCGGCATGCCGTTCTTCGAGGCCTCGCAGCGCCTGATCGAGCAGTTCGACCCGCCCCGGCCCGACGGTCCGCGCGACCGGCGGGACCACGCGCCCACCCACGCCCCGAACCCCGTGACGGAGAAGTGACGATGACCGAAGAAACCATCCTCGGCCCGCGCCGGTACCGCAACGCCGAGGCCATGCTGGCGAGCGCCGACCCGGTCTGGCAGGCGGCCGCCGCCCACGGCCTGATCGGCGTCACGGTGGACTCGGAGTCCAACAACCGGCTGGTCGTCCGCGAGAGCGGCCACACCTTCGCCAACATGGTCTCCTGCTCGTACCTGGGCCTGAACAACCACCCCTCGGTACTGGCCGGCGCGGTGGACGCGCTGGGCGAGGCCCGCGGCACCTCGCTCGTCCTCTCCACCACCCGGGTCCGGCACAACCTGCTGGTGCGCCTGGAGGAGGAGCTCGGCGAGCTGTTCGGCGCGCACATCCTGCCGGGGGCGTCCTGTACCACGCTCACCGCCGGCATCCTGCCGCTGATCGCCTCGGGCCACCTGGACGGCACCTGCCAGGGCGGCGGCGGCCCCCGGGTGATGGTCTTCGACCGCTTCTGCCACTTCTGCATGGCGTACATGAAGCCGGTCTGCGCCGACGAGTCGCTGGTGCTGACCTGTCCGCACAACGACCTGGACTACCTGGAGGACGTCTGCCGGAAGTACCCGAGGGTCGCCTACGTGGCCGACGGCGCCTACTCGATGGGCGGCACCGCGGCCCTCGACGGCCTGCTCGAACTCCAGGACCGCTACGGGCTGTTCCTCTACATCGACGACTCCCACTCGCTGTCCATCGCGGGCGGGCGCGGCGAGGGCTACATCCGCTCCCGGCTGGAGATGAACCCGCTGACGGTGATCACCGCGAGCCTCGGCAAGGCCTTCGGCACCAGCGGCGGGGTCGCGATGCTCGGCAACCGCGAGCAGTTCGAGTTCCTGCACCGGCACGCCGGCCCGATCGGCTGGTCGCAGAACATCCCGCTGCCGATGGTCGGCGCCTCACTGGCCAGCGCCGCCATCCACCGCTCCCCCGAACTGGCCGACCTCCAGGCGGCGCTGGCCCGCAACATCGAGCTCTTCGACGAGCTGCTGCCGACCGCCTTCGCGGGCAACGGCCTGCCGGTGCGCCGGGTCGACGTCGGGGAGGCCGAGCGGGCGGTCAAGCTCTCCGCCCAGCTCTTCGAGCGCGGCTTCTACAGCTCCGCGGTGTTCTTCCCGATCGTGCCCAGGGGCGAGGCCGGGCTGCGGCTGATGCTGCGCGCCGACATGGACGAGCGGCTGATCCGCGAGTTCGCCGGCCACGTCAAGGACCTCACCGCCGACCTCTGACCCGGGAGCACCCACGATGGACGCGACGGAGCCCGCCGGCTACCGGCGGATCGGCGAGCGCCGCTACCGTGAGGTGGTCGGGCGCTACTACGAGGAGTTCGAGGTCGGCGAGGTGGTCGAGCACCGCCCCGGGCGGACCGTCACCGAGCTGGACAACGTGCTGATGAGCATGCTGAGCATGAACGACGCCCCGCTGCACATCGACGCCGCCTACAGCGCGCACACCCCCTGGGGCCGGCCCATCGTCTCCAGCCTGGTGACGCTCAGCATCGTCGGCGGGATGACCGCCCGCTCGACGAGCGGGCGCACCATCGCCAACCTGGGCTGGGAGAACATCCGGATGACCCACCCGGTCTTCACCGGCGACACCCTCTACGCGCAGACCGAGACCCTCGCCAAGCGGCTGTCCGGGAGCCGGGAGGGGCAGGGCATCGTGAGCTGCCGGACCACCGGGACGAAGTCGACCGGCGAGGTCGTGGTGGTCTTCGAGCGCAGCTTCCTCGTCCCGCTGCGCGGCCACGGCCTGGACGAGGTCGCCGGGTACTGACCGCGGGCGCGGGGCCCGACCGCTCCGGCCGCCGGGCCCCGCGCCTCCCGCACCGCTCAGTCCACCCGGTGCACGTCCACCAGCACCTTGCCGACGGTCTCCCGCGCGGCCATCGCCCGGTGCGCGGCGGCCACCCCGGACAGCGGCACCGTCCGGTCGATCCGCGCCACCACCCGCTTCTCGGCGGCGAGCCGGAACAGGTGGTCCACGACGCCCGCGAACAGCGCCCGGTCCGCCAGGACGTGCTTGAGCCAGAAGCCGTGCGCCCCCGCCGAGCGCTCGGTCAGCTCGGTCACCGTGAGGGCGTCCTGCACGCCCTCCCTCGCCCCGACCGACACCAGCCGCCCGAACGGCGCCAGCGCGGCCAGCCCGGCGCGCAGCACCGGGCCGCCGACCGAGTCGAGGAACAGGTCCACCCCGCCCGCGGCGGCGAGCCGGCCGGCCAGCTGCGGGTCCCGCGGGTCGAGCACGGTCCCCGCGCCCAGGGTGCGCAGGAACTCCCGCTTCTCCGGGGTGGAGGCCAGGGCAACCACCCGGCCCGCGCCCAGCTCCCTGGCCAGCTGCACCGCCAGGTGGCCGACCCCGCCCGCGGCGGCGGTCACCGCGACGGTCTCGCCCGGCCGCAGCCGCCCCGCCAGGGCCAGCGCTCCGTACGCCGTCGCGCCCTGCTCCAGCAGCGCGAGCGCCTGCTCGTCGCCCACGCCGTCCGGCACCTCCACGGTGTGCGCCGCCTCGGGCGCGGCGACCGGGGCGTACCCGCCGCCGGTGCGCAGCAGCGCGACGACCCGGCGGCCGTCCGCACGGCGGCGCCCGACCACGTCGACGCCGAGCACCGCCGGCAGCGGGAACTTCAGGTACTCGCCGGTGCGGCACTCCAGGTCGGCGTAGTTGAGCCCGGCGAGGGTGACGTCGACCAGCACCTGCCCCGGGCCGGCCGCCGGCTCCGGCACCGTCTCGACGCGGAGTTCCTCCGGCCCGCCGTAGCGGTGGATCACCAGTGCGCGCATCCCGCTCCCGTCCGTTCCCATCCCGTGCCTCTCCCTCTCTCCCGCCGCCCCGGTGGGCCCCGGCCCGGCGCGCTCGGTCGTCCTCCCGGGGCTCATCCGGCGAACAGCGCGTGCAGCTCGGCCTCCAGGGCGCGGACGGCCTGCGGGCTCCCGGCGACCACGCAGTACATCACCGAGCCGTCGACGGGCCCGAAGTCGCTGCTGAACAGCACGCCGGTGCCGGTGCGCCGGTCGAAGGCCAGTCCGGCCCCGTCGAGCGCCGCCACGGCCCGGGCGAAGGACGGCACCGCGAGGCCGCCGAGCTCCAGGACGAAGCGCGCGCCGCGGTGCTCCTCGCGCAGCAGGCGGCCGAGGTAGACGTCGTGCAGGTGGCTGGAGCCGGTGAGGCGCGCGTTGGTCTCGTGGAAGTAGATCTCGCCCTTCGGGGTCA
Organism: Kitasatospora sp. NPDC018619; assembly: GCF_044391605.1. Classification (NCBI taxonomy): domain Bacteria; kingdom Bacillati; phylum Actinomycetota; class Actinomycetes; order Kitasatosporales; family Streptomycetaceae; genus Kitasatospora; species Kitasatospora sp. NPDC018619. Next base: position 21,921 of record NZ_JBISAI010000025.1, on the reverse strand, counting down.
GCACGGCGTCCGCGCTGACGGTGCCCCGGTAGCCGATCAGCCGCAGCGCCTCGCACAGCCGGGCGCCCTGGTCGACCAGTTCGGCGCGGGCCGCGGCGTCCGGGGTGACCGGCGGGGTGATCTCCCCGACCACCACCGGGCGCATGATCATCTCGCCGCAGCCGGAGAGCACCACGGCCGCGTCGCCGACCAGGAACTGGGCGTAGAGCGGCGCCGAGTCGGCGAAGTAGCGCTCCACCACCACCCGTTGCCCGCGCCCGCCGGTCAGCCAGGTCCACCGCTCGGCCACGTACCCGGCGACCGCGGCGCGGTCCGGCAGCGGTACCACCCGCTCGGCGCCGACCGGCTCCACCTCCTCGTCCCGGGCGAGGATCTCGTTGCCGAGGCCGCCCGCCTGGTACTCGACCTTCACCATCGCGCTGTGCCCCCGCGCCAGCAGCCGCTCGATCGCGGCCTCCACCTCGGCGGGCGAGCCGGCCACCCGCCCGGGCGGGATCGGCACCCCGGCGCCGGCCGCCAGCGCCCGGAACCCGGCCTTGCTGTTCACCAGGGCGTTGCCGCCCTGCGCGGCGAACGGCCCGCCGGGCATGGCGTGCGCGAGGCCGAGCGCCTCGGCCAGGTCGGCCACCGCGCCGTTCGGCGAGATGGCCAGCACCTCGTCGACGGTGCGCCCGGCCAGGGCGCGGCGCAGCTCCGCGCGGAAGCCCGGGTCGGCCAGGCGGTCGGCGGTGAGCAGCTGGTCCCCCTCGGCGCCCGGCGGCGGCACCACGAAGGCCAGGCTCTCGGCCCGGGCGCCGGTCAGCCCGGTGACGTACGCCAGGAACTCCGGGTCGGGGGCGCAGGGCAGCACCAGGACGTCGCCGTCCTCGGCCCACCAGAGCATCCGCTGGGCCCCGCAGCCGGCGAACCGCCGCTCCGGGGGCGCCATCCCGGAGAGGTCCCCGACCATCTCCTCGGTGCGGTTGTTCGCGATGCAGAGCGTCGTCATCTGGGGGGTCTCCCGCGTCCGGTGCCGTCGTGACCTGTGCTACCGGTGTAGCGCACCGGGGTTGTTCGGGTTCGGCCCTCGGTCATTGAACAAAAACGCCGAACAACCCCGCGGCCCGCGCCGTCGGCCCGGGCGGAGCGGCCGCTCCGCCCGCCGGCGCGCGCCCGGGCTCGGTTAGGGTGGCGCAGTCCGCGCCGCGGCAGCCGGCGGCCCCGCCCGTCCGGCCCCTCCGCCCGGCCCCGTCCGCTGAAAGGGAACGCACCCGCATGAGCACCACCGTCACGGCCTGGGCCGCGCCCGCCCCCAAGGCCCCGCTGGAGCGCACCACCATCGAGCGCCGCGCGGTCGGCGAGCACGACGTCCTGATCGACATCGCCTTCGCCGGCATCTGCCACTCCGACATCCACCAGGCCCGCGAGGGCTGGGGCGAGGCGATCTTCCCGATGGTGCCCGGGCACGAGATCGCCGGCGTCGTCGCCGAGGTCGGCCCCGGCGTCACGGGGTTCGCGGTCGGCGACCGGGTCGGCGTCGGCTGCATGGTCGACTCCTGCCGCACCTGCGACAACTGCCGGGCCGGCCTGGAGCAGTACTGCGCCGAGGGCCCGGTGTGGACGTACAACGACACGGGCAGGGACGGCCGGCCCACCTACGGCGGCTACGCGAAGACGGTCGTCGTCGACGAGAACTACGTCGTGCGCGTCCCGGACGCGCTGCCGCTGGACAGGGCCGCCCCGCTGCTGTGCGCGGGCATCACCACCTACTCCCCGCTGCGGCACTGGAAGGCCGGCCCCGGGAAGCGGGTCGCCGTGGTGGGCCTCGGCGGGCTCGGCCACATGGGCGTGCAGCTCGCCCACGCGATGGGCGCCGAGGTCACCGTGCTGTCGCAGTCCCTGCGCAAGAGGGAGGACGGCCTGCGGCTGGGCGCCGACCACTACCACGCCACCGCCGACCCGGCGACCTTCCGCGACCTCGCGCGCAGCTTCGACCTGATCCTCAACACCGTCTCCGCCCCGATCGACTTCGCCGCGTACTTCTCCCTGCTGCGCACCGACGGCGCGATGGTCAACGTCGGCCTGCCGGAGGAGCCGCTGCTGGTCGACGTCCGGGCGCTGGGCGGCCACCGCCGCAGCATGAGCTCCTCGGGCATCGGCGGCATCGCCGAGACCCAGGAGATGCTGGACTTCTGCGCCGAGCACGGCGTGGCGGCCGAGATCGAGGTGATCGGCGCCGAGGGGATCAACGAGGCGTACGAGCGCGTCCTGGCCAGCGACGTCCGCTTCCGCTTCGTCATCGACAACTCCACCCTCTGACGGCAGGCGTCCCGCGCCCCCGGAGCGGTGCTCGGGGGGCGCGGGACACCGGCTGTCGCGCCTGCGTCGGTCACCGGTGGCGGCTCACCGGCGGCGGGTGCTCACCGGCCCTGGAGGCGCTTGACGTTGTCGCCGAAGCTCCAGCCCTTCGAGCCGTCCCAGTTGATCGACCAGGTCATCAGGCCCTTCAGTGACCCGTTGAAGGCGTTCCACGACTGGCTCACCAGGCCCGGGTCCATGTAGCCGCCGCCCGCGCCGGGCTGGGCCGGCAGGCCGGGCACCTGCTTGTCGTACGGCACCTTGACGGTGGTGCCCTGGATCGTCAGGCCGTTGTTGAGGCAGGTGGTCTGCGCGGTGAAGCCCTGCACGGTGCCGGCCTGGTAGGAGTCGCCGGAGCAGCCGTACATGCTGCCGTTGTAGTACTGCATGTTCAGCCACCACAGCCGGCCGTTGTCGACGTACTTCTTGATGATCGGCAGGTAGGCGCCCCAGATGGAGCCGTAGGTGACGCTGCCGCCGGTGACGTACGCGGTCTCGGGGGCCATCGTCAGGCCGAAGCCCGCCGGCATCTGGGCCAGCACGCCGTCGATGATGCGGATCAGGTTGCTCTGCGAGGCGGACAGCGTGGTGAGGTTGCCGCTGCCGGACAGGCCGGTCTCGATGTCGATGTCGATCCCGTCGAAGTTGTACTTCTTGAGGATCGGCACGACGGTCGCCACGAACCGGTCGGCGACGGTGCTGGAGCTCAGGTCGATGCCTGCGGCGGCGCCGCCGATGGACATCAGGATCGTCGCGCCGGCCGCCTTGGCCTGGCACATCTCGGCGGGAGTGGAGACCTTGACGTTGGTGTCCATGCCGTCCTGCCACAGCACGGTGCCGTCCGAGAGGATCACCGGGAAGGCGGCGTTGATGACGTTGTAGCCGTGCGCGGCCATCCGGCTGTCCGTGATGGGCACCCAGCCCATGCCGGGGTGGACGCCGTTGGAGGCGCCGTCCCAGTTCTCCCAGTACCCCTGGAGGACCTTGCCGGAGGGCTTGGGCTTCGTGGGGCAGGTCTCGCCCGGCGGCGTCGTGGTGGGCGGGGTGCTGGTCGGCGGGGTCGACGTGGGCGGGGTCGACGTGGGCGGGGTGCTGGTCGGCGGCGTGGAGGTGGGCGGGGCCGTGGTCGGCGTGGTGGCGGTCGCCGTCGGGCTGGGGCTGCTGCCGCCGGGGCCGGTCAGCGCCACGTCGTCGGCGTAGAACGCGGGCTGCCCGTACCAGCCGTGCAGGAAGACGGTCACCGAGGTGGTGGTGGCCCCGGTGGTGAAGCCGACGCTGAGCTGGCTGTACGCGGGGCTGCTCGCCGTCCAGGTGGACGCGTTGGCGCTGATGCCGGTGCCGGTGGCGCCGAGGTAGACGTAGCTGCCCTGGACGTAGGCGCTCAGCGTGTACTGGGAGTTGGGCTGCACGCTGATGGTCTGGGTGCACTGCGCGGTGTCCTGGCCGGTCGGCGTCGCCTGGAGCGCGGAGCTTCCGGAGTGGACCGGGCTGCCGACGGCCGCGCCGGTGCCGCCGGAGCAGCTCCAGCCGCTGAGCCCGTCCTCGAACCCGGGGTTGGCCACCAGGTTCGGGGTGGCGGCCCCGGCCGTGACGCTGCCCGCCACGGCGAGGCCGGCGCCGACCACGGCGGCGGCGCTCACCCCGGCGACGGTGCGCCGCAGCAGGCTCGGTCCGGGCTGCTGCCGGCCGGTGCGGTGGGCCTGCGACGCGCGTTCCAGGGGCGCCTGCGGCGGGCGTGGACGACTCGGCCTTCGACGGAACATGCTGTGCTCCCTTCCCGCCGAGCGCCATGGACATGACCGACGCGTGGGGGCGTGACGCCCGGCTTGGGTGAGGTGGGACCTGTGGGGGTGTGCCGGACCGGATCGTAGGAGGGGCCGGATGGCCCGTCAATAGGTCTGGACCAATTGAGGTCTGGACCAATCCCCGGAGTCGGGCGCGAGCCGAGCCGAGGAGCCCCGCCGGGCGGCCGGCCCGGCGGGTGCCCCGGCGTCGCGTCAGATCCGGGTGGCCAGCGGTACGGAGATCCGCTTCATCCAGGTGCCGGTGGCGAAGTCGCGCGCCCGGATGACGACGCGGTCGCGGTACACCTCCACCTGGAGCCCCTGGTTGAAGCGCCCGGGCACGGTGGTTTCGCCGCCCTGCCCGTTGTCGGCGAAACCGGTCTGCACGGCACCGGTGTTGACCACCGAGAAGCCGTCGAGGTTGGCGGTGCCCGGCACGACGCGGCGCACGTACCAGTCGGAGAGGGTCAGGTCCCAGTGGGTGTGGCCGCTGAAGAGGAACACGTCGCGGTAGCGCCCCAGCAGGCCGAGGAGGCGGTCCGGCTGGAGGTAGTCGCTCCGGTAGATCCTGCTGCGCGTGCCGGAGACGGTGTCGGGCAGCGGGTGGTGGGTGACCACCATGACCGGCTTCCGGCGGCGCGCCCAGTACTGCAGGCGGTCGTCGAGCCACTGGAACTGCGCCTCGCTGATCCACACCTCGTCCCAGAGCGAGCTGTCGTGGTACCTCATGTAGCGCTCGGTGCCGAGGGTCAGGACCGGGATGCCGCCGAACGTCGTCTCCGCGTAGACCGTGGAGCGCCGGGCGAAGCGATGGAAGCTGCGGAAGAGGGAGTCCTCGGTGGTGCCGTTGGGCCAGGTGCTCTGGGCGAGGGTGTCCGGGTCGGCCCACTTGGGCACGTAGAACTCGTGGTTGCCGATGGCCCAGGCCACCTCGCGGGGCTTGGGCCCCTGGTCCAGCACCTTCTGCACCTCGGCGTACTCGAAGTCGTAACCGCGCGGGGTGATGTCTCCGGCGACGGCCAGCCCCGAGGAGCGCGGGTTGGTGGCCCTGATGTCCCGCAGCGCCTGGGCGAGGTCGCCGAGGTCGCCCTGGATGTCGCTGATCACGTTGAACGTGCTCACCGGTGCGCCGCCGTCGGCCGGCTCGGCCGCGGCCGTCCCCTGGGCGAGGCCTCCGAGCACCAGGGCCCCGGCGGTCGCGCCGAGCAGGGATCTGCGTTCCATGGTCGTTCCTTTCGACTGTCGCGCGGGGCCGGGCGGTCCGGGCCCCGCGCTCGGACCAGACCCGTTATCCATAGGCGACCGAGTGGACGGCCAGGTGAACGGACGCTGTCGCGCTGCCGAGGCCGGGCGGGGCGCCGTACGGACCGCCGCCCCGCCCGGAGGCTCCCCGGGCCCGGACCGCCGGGCCCGGACCGCCGCCCCGCCCGGAGGCTCCCCGGGCCCGTTCCGCCGGGCCCGTTCCGTCAGGCCCGTTCCGCCGGGCTTCCGGAGCAGCCCGGGAACCAGCGCTCGACGGCCGCCCGCAGGCCGTCCAGCTCGGCCGCGTCGGGGCGGGGCGAACCGCCGGCCCAGGCCACGTAGCCGTCCGGGCGGACCAGCAGGCCGCCGAGGCCGGCCGGGCCGCCGTCCGCGACGACCGGCTCCACCGCCTCCTGGCCCTCGGCCAGCACCGCCACCAGCGCCCTGCCCTCGGTCAGGTCGACCAGCAACGGCCGTGCGCTCCGGGCGAGTTCGGCCAGCCTGACCTTCCCGGCCCCGGTGACGAGCTCCAGCTCCGGCGCGAAGCGGCCGACCGCCGGGTGGGCGTCGGCGACGCCCATGTCGTAGCGCACGTCGGTGCCCGCGGTCAGGTCGGCGAGGTGCTGCACGACCTCCCTGTGGGTGAGCAGCTCGGTGAACAGCTCGCGCAGGGCGGTGGTGTCGCTCCCCGGTGCGGTGAGCGCGGACTGCGCCTCGGCGTTGAGCACCATGCGGCGGGCGGCCCGGCGGCGCTCGGTGTCGTAGGTGTCGAGCAGGCCGAGCGGGGCGGTGTCGCGCAGCACGGCGGCGAGCTTCCAGCCGAGGTTGGCGGCGTCCTGGAGGCCGAGGTTGAGCCCGGGGCCTCCGCCGGAGGTGTAGACATGGGCGGCGTCGCCGACCAGGAGGATCCGGCGGTCGCGGAACCGGTCGGCGACCCGGGTGTTGCCGCCGTCCAGCCGCCGCAGCACGTGCGGGCCCGCACCCTGCGGCGGGCCGAGCGGCAGGTCGGTGCCGAGCACCCGGCGGATGCTCGCCTCCATCTCGGCCAGGGTCATCGGCTCGTCCGTCGGGGGCTGGTCCCACTCGGTGGTGCTGACCAGCGGCGGCTGCCCGGGGAACGGCGCGTAGGTGAAGCCGCCCCGGTCGGTGCGGTGCGGCAGGAACGGCAGGACCGGCCCGTGGCCGGGAACGGTGAGGGCGCCACTGGCCGGGTCGACCCGGTCGGCCGGGAGGGTGGCGTGGACGGTGCGGTTGGTGCGGCGGTCGTAGCTGACGCCGGGGAACCCGATGCCGGTCAGCTTGCGGACCACGCTGCGCGCGCCGTCCGCGCCGACCACGTAGCGGGCGCGCAGCCGCCGGTCGCCGTCGGGGCCGGTGACGTCGAGGGTGACGGCCTCCTCGTCCTGGGCGACGGCGGTGACCCGGTGGCCGCGGCGCAGGTCGACGCCGAGCGCCCGGGCGCGCTCCTCCAGGACCTCGACGATGCGGCGCTGCGGGACGGCCAGGCCGTGGACCGGGCTGTCGTCCAGCAGGCTGAGGTCGAGGCCCATGGCGGCGAACATGAAGTAGGCGGAGTTCGCGCGCGGGGGCTCCTGTCCGCCGCCGAGCGCCTCGTACAGGCCGCGGTGGTCGGCCAGCCGCACCACCTGCCCGAGCAGGCCGTTGGCCTTGGGCTCGTCGCTCGGCCGCGGGAGCCGCTCCAGCACCACGGGGCGGACGCCCGCCAGGCTCAACTCGCAGGCCAGCATCAGCCCGTTGGGGCCGCCTCCCACGATGATCACATCGTCTGTCGCGGTCTCGTCTGTCACGGTCACGTCTCCTCGGGGCGAACGGAAGGGGGTGGCACCGGGCAGGGCGCCGACCGCCCTGCCCGGCTACGGGACGGGCAGGCCGGCGGCGAGCTGCTCGAAGACCTGGGCCAGGACCGTGCCGAGCGGCACGGAGGCGTCGGCGCGCAGGCTGTGCTCGACGGCCACCGCGCTGCCCGCCGCGACCACGGCCGCGACCAGCTTCGGGTAGACGTCGCGTTCGGCGTCGAGGCCGGTGCGCCGCGCGACGGCCCGGGCCAGCTCCTGCTGGGCGGCGGCGTTGGCCTTGACGATCTCGCCGGCCAGCGCCGGTTCGGCCAGCATCAGCCGCACCCCCTCGCGCCAACGGTCGCCCTGCGGCCCGGAGCCGCCGGCCAGCGCGAACTGGCCGAGGACGGCGTGCAGCAGCGCGTCCCACAGCGGCTCGCCGTCCGGCCGGGCGAGCAGCTCGTCACCGACCCGGAGCATCCGCTCCAGGTGGCTGGCGGCGATCGCCTCGGCCTTGCTGCCGAAGTAGTTGCGGAAGGTGCGGACCGAGACGTCGGCCTCGGCCGCGATCCGGTCGACCGTCACGGCGTCCCAGCCGTGCAGGACGCAGAGCCGGATCGCCGCCTGGCTCAGCGCGACCCTGGTCTCCCGCTTCTTGCGCTCGCGCAGCCCGGGCCGGCCGGAGGCGCGGTCGACGGTGGTACGGGTCTCGTCTGCAGGTGCCATGCGAGGAGCATAGAGAGAATCTTGCCGGGACGGCAAGGTTTCCGGTTCGGCAACTTTTTCGCGGGCGCGACGGGCGCCGCCCGGCCACCGGGGCACCTCCCCCGCCCTGACTTCCCGTCCGGACCCCTTGACAGGTATAGACCACTCCGCTTGAGTCTGGGGCAGCCCCGCACCGGCCCGCACCGCCGCCGGCCCGCCCCCACGACGGACCGTCACGACGGGCTCCGCGCCCGCGGGGCGCGCTCCCCTGCCCCGACGTCCCCTTCCTCCACGACCGTGCGGCCCCACACCGCACAAAGGGGTGATCAAGTGTCCATGAAACGCCTGCTCGCACTGCTCTGCGCCGTCGTCACGGCGTTGGCGGTGGCCCTGCTGCTGCCCGCGGCCAACGCCAGCGCCGCCGTCTGCGCCGCGCCCTGGAGCTCCTCGGCCGTCTACACCGGCGGCGCCACCGTCTCCTACAACGGCCACAACTGGCTCGCCAAGTGGTGGACCCAGAACGAGCCGCCCAGCACCGGCGGCTCCGGCGTCTGGTCCGACCAGGGCGGCTGCGGCACCGGCCCGACCCCGACCGGCACCGCGACGTCCACCGGCACGCCGAACCCGGGCGGATTCCCGGTCAGCCAGGCCCAGTTCAACCAGATGTTCCCGAACCGGAACGCCTTCTACACCTACCAGGGCCTGATCGACGCCCTCGGCGCCTACCCCGCCTTCGCGGCCACCGGCAGCGACACCGTCCGCAAGCAGGAGGCCGCCGCCTTCCTGGCCAACGTCAACCACGAGACCGGCGCGCTGGTCTACGTGGTCGAGCAGAACACCGCCAACTACCCCCACTACTGCGACGCCTCGCAGCCGTACGGCTGCCCGGCCGGGCAGTCCGCGTACTACGGGCGCGGGCCGATCCAGCTGAGCTGGAACTTCAACTACAAGGCGGCCGGCGACGCCCTCGGCATCGACCTGCTGCACAACCCCAACCTGGTGCAGACCGACCCGGCCGTCGCCTGGAAGACCGCGCTCTGGTACTGGAACACCCAGAACGGGCCCGGCACCATGACCCCGCACAACGCGATCGTCAACGGCTACGGCTTCGGCGAGACCATCCGCAGCATCAACGGCTCCCTGGAGTGCAACGGCGGCAACCCCGCGCAGGTGCAGAGCCGGATCGACGCCTACCAGCGCTTCACCCAGCTGCTCGGCACCGTGCCGGGCGACAGGCTCGGCTGCTGAGCCCCGCCCGGGCCCGCCCCGTGGACGGGGCGGGCCCGGGCCGCTCCCGTGCGGCCGCCAGGGGCGCGGGGCCGGCCTCAGGCCCCGCCCGCGGTGGACTCCCGGACGTTCAGCGTCCAGTCGTGGCGCCGTACGACACCGGGCCGGGCCGCTCCCGCCAGCAGGTCGCTCAGCACCGCCGCGCAGGCGCGCCCGTACTCCGCCGGCCGCAGGTCGACGGCCGTGACCTGCGGGACGGAGCCGCGCGCCGCCGCGCCGTCGACACAGCCCGCCACCAGCAGGTCCGCCCCCACCCGCAGGCCGGCCCGCGCCGCCGCCGCGAGCACCCCGGGCACCGCGCCGTCGGGGGCGCAGACCACCGCGTCCAGCCCGGGAACGCCGGCGATCAGGTCCGCGGTGGCGGCCTCGGCCTCGGCCGGCGTGGCCGCGAACGGCACCGTGCGCACGGTGACGCCGACGCCCCGGCGCCGGCTCCAGGCCTCGGCCGCGCCCCGCAGCGCCGCCGCCCAGTCGGAGCCCGGGCCGGGAGCCAGCAGGGCCGGGCGCCCGGCGCCGCGCTCCGCGAGGTGGTCCAGCAGGACGGCCAGCGAGGCGGCGTTGTCGCACACCACGGCACCGCTGGGCGCGACCCCGCCGCCGAGGTAGCGCTCACCGGTGACCACCGGCACGCCCGCGTCCAGCAGGGCCGGCACGGCCGGGTCGTCGAGCTCGGGGTCGATCACCAGCAGGCCGTCCACCCGGGAGGCCAGCCCGCCGTCGGCCGCCGTGCCGGGCGCCAGCAGGACGAGGTCCAGCCCGTCCTCCCTGGCCCGCTCCACCGCGCCGAAGGCCAGGTTCATGTAGTAGTCCAGCCGGGTGGCGGTCCGCGGCAGGTACAGGCCGACCGCCCCGGTGCTGGACCGGCGCAGGCTGCGGGCCGCGGTGTTCGGCCGGTAGCCCAGCTCCCGGGCCACGTCCCGGATGCGCTCGCGGGTGGCCTCGGACACCCGCCCGGAGCCGCCGAGCGCGTTGGAGGCGGTGCTCTTGGACACCCCGGCCGCCCGGGCCACGTCGATCAGGGTCACGGAGCGGCTGGTCACAGCCGGGAAGTCTAGACGCAGCCCACGCCGGTCCCGCGACGCGCCCGCCGCTGGTTGCTGGAACGTTCCAGCAGTGCGTAAGGTGCCGACCACTGCTGGAACGTTCCAGCACCAGTGACCCGAACATCCAGGAGACACCCGCATGACGCGCGGATTCGATGTTGTGGAGACCGGTATCGCCGACCTGCGCGCCGCGCTGGAGAACGGCGAGACCACCTCGGTCGCACTCCTCGACGCCTACCTCGCCCGGATCGAGGCGTACGACCGGCCCGGCACCGCCACCGCGCTCAACGCGATGGTCGTGATGAACCCGCACGCCCGGGCCGAGGCCGAGGCCTCCGACGCCCGCCGTGCCCGGGGCGAGACCCTCGGCCCGCTGGACGGCATCCCGTACACCGCCAAGGACAGCTACCTCGCCAAGGGCCTGACCGCCGCGGCCGGCTCGCCGGCCTTCGAGCACCTGGTCGCCCAGCGCGACGCCTTCGCGATCGAGCGGCTGCGCGCCGGCGGGGCCGTGCTGATCGGCCTGACCAACATGCCGCCGATGGCCAACGGCGGCATGCAGCGCGGCGTGTACGGCCGCGCGGAGAGCCCGTACAGCGCCGACTGGCTCACCAGCGCCTACGGCTCCGGCTCCTCCAACGGCTCGGGCACCGCGACGGCCGCCTCGTTCGGCGCCTTCGGCCTCGGCGAGGAGACCTGGTCCTCGGGCCGGGCCCCCGCCTCCAACAACGCCCTGTGCGCCTACACCCCCAGCCGCGGCGTCATCTCGGTGCGCGGCAACTGGCCGCTCGTCCCGACCATGGACGTCGTCGTCCCGCACACCCGCACCATGGCCGACCTGTTCGAGCTGCTGGACGTCGTGGTCGCCGATGACCCGGACACCCGCGGCGACCTGTGGCGCGCCCAGCCCTGGGTGCGGCTGCCCAAGGCCTCGCAGGTCCGCCCCGCCTCGTACCCGGCGCTCGCGCCCGCCGACGCGCGGGCCGCCCGCGCCGCGCTGGCCGGAAAGCGCGTCGGCGTGCCCCGGATGTACATCAACGCCGACCCCGGGGCCGGCACCAACCCCGACGGCGGCATCGGCGGCCAGACGGGGCAGCCGATCGACACCCGCCCCTCGGTGATCGACCTGTGGGAGGCCGCCCGCCGCGACCTGGAGGCCGCCGGCGCCGAGGTCGTCGAGGTCGACTTCCCCGCCGTGACCAACTACGAGTCCGACCGCCCCGGCGCGCCCTCCCTGTTCACCCGCGGCCTGGTCGGCCGGGACTTCCTCACCGTCGAGATCGAGGACCTCTCCGCCTGGGCCTGGGACGACTTCCTGCGCGCCAACGGCGACCCGGCGTTCCCCACCCTGGCCGAGGTCGACGGCGACCGCATCTTCCCCCAGCACGAGGGCGAACTCCCGGACCGCTACGACGGTTTCGAGGACTCGATCGGCGACTACCCGCGCTTCGTGCGCGAGCGCCCCTACGCGTCCTTCACGGACATCCCGCACCTGGAGGAGGGGCTGCGCGGGCTGGAGGAGACCCGCCGGATCGACCTGGAGCTGTGGATGGACGACCTGGGCCTGGACGCGGTGGTCTTCCCCACCGTCGCCGACGTCGGCCCGGCGGACATGGACGTCTCCAAGGACTCCGCCGACCTCGGCTGGCGCAACGGCGTCTGGGTCGCCAACGGCAACCTCGTCCCCCGCCACCTGGGCATCCCGACGGTCACCGTGCCGATGGGCACCATGGCCGACATCGGCATGCCCGTCGGGCTGACCTTCGCGGGGCGCGCCTACGACGACAACGCCCTGCTGGCCCTCGCCGCCGCCTTCGAGGCGACCGGCAGCCGCCGCACGGAGCCGCCGCGCACGCCGCGCCTGCCGGCGCGGTGACGGGGCGTGCGGGCCCGGGCCGGCGGTGAACGGCCGGCCCGGGCCCGCGCGTGGGCCTCAGGCCAGGTTCTTCCGGAAGAACCCGACGAGCTTGGCCACGGCCGTCGCGACGTACGGGTCCCGGTCGTAGAGGTCCACGTGGGTGGCGCCCTCGATCAGGAACAGTTCGGCGTTGCCGGGGCTGTCGGCGACGGCCTTCTCGGAGAAGCCGCGGGTCACCGCCTCGGTGCCGGCGATCATGAGCAGCGGTCGGGGTGCGATCTTCGCGACGTCGGCGAAGGAGTCGAACTGGTCCAGGAGGTCGGCGCTGCGCACGACCACGTCCCCGGTGGAACGGGGGTGCCGCCCGCGCGGCGTCTTGTAGTAGTCGACGAACTCGGCCGTCGGGGCCGGGGTGTCGGCGTCGGCCCGCTCCGGCAGGACGGGGAAGGTGGCCGCGGGCTCGCCGGCGGCCTCGGCGCTGCGGAGCCGGCCGGAGTTCGCCACCATCTCCCGCCAGCCGTCGGGGTCGGCCTCGCGGAAGAAGCTGGGCACGTCGGTGCCGGACACGCCTGCCACGGCCCTCATCCGGTGGTCGGTCTGCGCGGCGTAGGGCACGTAGGCGCCCGAGCCGCACACGCCCATCACACCGATGCGGTCGGGGTCGACCTCGGGGCGGGTGGTGAGGTAGGACACCGCGGCGCGGAAGTCCTCCGCGCGCTGGAACGGGTCCTCCAGGCCGCGCGGCATGCCCTCGGACTCGCCCTGGAAGGCGGCGTCGAAGGTCAGCACGGCGAAGCCCTCCGCGACGAGGCGCTCGGCGTACACCGCCGGGGACTGCTCCTTGACGCCGGTGGTCTGGTGGCCGACGACGATCGCGGCGAGCGGGCCGTCGGCGTCCTCGGGGAGGTAGAGGTGGCCGGCCAGCTGGAGGCCGTTGGTCGGGAATCGGACATCGGTCCTCATGGTCTGCTCCTGACGGGATCACGGTGGCCGGCGATCTGCGGCCTGTCTCCACTGTCCGGCGACGAGCGGGCGCGGGGAAGGTCGGGCCGCATCCTGGGAACGATCCTTCCCAGGCAGGGGCCCCGCCCCGGTGCCATCCTGGACGGGTGACCTCATCCGCACACCTCCGCGAGCTCGGCGAGTTCCTCAGGCACCGCCGCGGCGAGTTCACCCCGGCCCAGGTCGGGCTGCCCGAGCACGGGCACACCCGGCGCCGCGTCCGGGGCCTGCGCCGCGAGGAGGTGGCGCAGCTGGTCGCGATCAGCACCGACTACTACGTGCGCATCGAGCAGGGGCGCCTCGCCCCGTCGCCGCCGGTGCTCGACGCGCTCGTGCGGGAGCTGCGGCTCGACGGGGACCAGCGGACGTACGTCGAAGGACTGGTCGGCCAGGCCGCCCGCGCCGGGCGGCACCGGGCGCCGCGCCGGCCGGCCCGGCCCAGGCTGCACCCGCACCTCGCGCGGCTGCTGGGGCAGCTCACCGACACGCCGGCCATCGTCTTCGGACCGCGGCTCGACATCCTGGCGTGGAACCCGCTGGCGGCGAGGCTGCTGTACGACTTCGCGCGCGTGCCGGAAGCCGAGCGCAACTACGTCCGCCTGGTCTTCACCGAGCCGGCGATGCGCGAGGTCTACGCCGACTGGGAGGACGTGGCCCGCACCTGCGTGGAGGTGCTGAGGATGGAGGCGGGCACCAACCCCACCGATCCTGCCCTCACCGCCCTGGTGGGCGAACTGTCCGTGGCGGACCGGCAGTTCCGAGTCTGGTGGGCCGAACACCGCGTCGCGCACCAGGACTTCGGCAGCAAGCGCATCAGCCACCCCGTCGTCGGCGGCCTCACCCTCGACTGGGACACCTTCCGCTACGCCGGCGCACCGGAGCAGCAGCTCGTGCTCTGGTCCGCCGAGCCCGGCACCCCGGACGCCGAACGGCTGGCCGAGCTGGCCCGCGGCGCGGTTCCGGGCCGGTAGCCGCTGCACGGCCGACGCCCGCCCGCCCGGCGACGGCCCGGGCCGGTGCCCTCGGAGACCTCGGCGCCCTCGGAGGCCCGGCCGCCGGTAGCGGCGGGTCCACCGCGCTGAACGGGTGCCCGCACGTCACCACGACGGGCACCCGCTCCTCAACCACCCCGGTCCTGCCCGGACCGGCTCCCGCCCCGATGCTGCCGCACCCGGGCCCCCGCACGCCAGCTCCGCTCCCCGAAGGAGTGACAGGTGCCAACCCTTGCGATTACCGCCGCTCGGCCGGGAGGCCCGCCGCGGTCCTGCCGCCGCCGACCGCACTGAGCCGGAGCCCGCGGCCACGCCCGCGCCCGGGCCGGCGACCACGGGCCGGCGACCACGGGCCGGGGCGGACGCCCTGTCAGGCGCCCGCCCCGGCCCGTTCGACGGCGCTCAGCCGACCCGCAGGAGCACCTTCGCGCCGATGCCGGCGCGCAGCGACCGGATCGCGTCGACGGCGCCCTCCACCGGGAGCTCCGTCACCCAGCCGGTGGTGTCGTAGACCCCGTCGGCCATCGCCGCGATGACGTCGTCGAACTCCTCGGGCCGGTACCCGACCGCACCGACGACCTCCGTCTCGCCCATCATGAGCTGCGTCGGCTGGAACTGCATCGGCTGCTCGTGCAGCGCGGTGACCACCAGCCGGCCGCCGGGGACGAGGGCGGCCAGGGCGGAGGTGACCGCCGGGCCGGCGCCCGCCGCGTCCACGGCGACGTCCACGCCCCGCCCGTCGGTGAGCGAGGCGACGGCGCCCGCGAGGTCCTCGTGCACCGGGTCGACGACCCGCGCGCCCAGGGCCGCGATGATCGCCCGTCGGTCCGCGCTCGGCTCCGACACCAGCACCCGCTCCACCCCGCGGGCCTTGAGCGCGAACCAGGCGCCGATCCCGATCGGTCCCGCCCCCGCGACGAGCGCCGTGCCGCCCGCCTCGACGCCGCTGCGCGCCACCGCGTGCCAGGCCACCGCCATCGGCTCGACGAGCGCGCCCAGGCGCAGGTCCACGCTCTCCGGCAGCACGTGCAGCAGCGACGCGTCGAACGTGGAGAACTCGGCCAGGCCGCCGCCTTCCACGTTCGCCCCGAGCGATCCCATCAGCCGGCAGGAGAAGGGCAGCCCCTTGCGGCAGGCCCCGCACTCGCCGCAGGAGACCGCCATCGGGTAGACGGCGCCGCGGTCGCCGACCTTCACGTCCGTCACGCCCTCCCCGACCTCGACGACCGTGCCGGAGAACTCGTGGCCGAGGATCTGCGGCAGGGTGGCGCCGGTCAGGGGGTGCGGCCGGTTCACGTCGAACGGCAGCGACTCGGGGTGGAAGAAGAAGTGGAGGTCGGAGCCGCAGATGCCGGCGAACGCGTTGCGCAGCTTCACCTGCCCGGGACCGGGACCGGGCTCCGGCACCTCCTCGATGCGGAGGTCTTCCCTGCCGTGGAACCGTGCTGCCTTCATGTTTCGCCTTTCCTGGGAATCTCCTGGCCGGCCGGGATCGCCCGTCGCCGACCGGTTCGGCCTGGGGGCCGAACGACCGCGGGCCGCGACGGCGGCCGGAGCCGGCCTGCCCCGCGCCGCGCGGTCGCGCCGTCCGTCCCATCGTCGGGCGCCCCCAGGCCACGGGCCACCGCCGTCCGCGGCGGATTCCGGCGGTGCTGCCCGCCATTCGCGCGCCCCGGCGCGCGGAACCCTGCGGACGGCGCGCCCCGCGCGCCCCGGCCCCCGCCGGGCGCGGCGGTAGGGTCGCCACGTACCCGAGGGAGCGAGGATGCACGAACTCATCGACCGGATCGACGCGCTGGACCCACGAGCGGCCGAGGCCCTCAAGGTGGTCTCCTACTTCGACACGCTGATCACCGGAGACGTCGGCCTGGACGGCCTCCTGCGCGGGGCCGCCGCCCTGTCCGGCACCGTCGCCGGCGCCGAGCGGCACGGCCGGACCAGCCGGCGCGACCCGGACGGCCGGCTGCTGGACGGCACCACCGGCCGCGAGCCGCGCTCCCCCGCCCGCCCCTGCTCCGACGGCTGCGTGTGGCTGGAGCGGGACGGAGCCGCACACCCGAACGACGCGGTGATCGTCGAGCGCCTCGCCTTCGCGGTCGAACTCCTCGACCTGCGCCGGCACACGGGCAGCGCCCTGGAGATCGGCATCGACGCGGCCCGCACGCTCGACGACCGCACGACGGCCCTGGCCCGGCTGCGCCTGGATCCGGGCACCCGGATCCGGCTCATCGCGACCCGCGTGGACGACCAGGCTCCCGACGCGCCCTCCACGATCCTGCCGACCCGCTACGGGATCCTGCGCGCGAGCCTGGACACGACGGGACGCGTGCCGTTCCAGGGGCGGGCCGGACTGGGCCCGTGGGTGCGGGCGGACCGCGCGCCCGCGTCCTGGGACGGCGCGGTGATCGCGCTGCGGCTGACCGCCCCGTCCACGCCCACCGTCGACGCGACCGACCTCGGCGCCATGCTCATGCTCGCCCAGGCCCACGACCCGCACGCCCCGCACGAGGACGTCCGGGCCCTGCTGCGCCTCGACGCCCGCTCGGCCACGGTGCTGCGCGCCCTCGTGGAAGCGGACAGCCTCCGCGCCGCCGCGGCGGAGCTCGGCATGCACCACTCCACCCTCCAGGCGAGGCACGAGGCGCTGACCCGCGACCTCGGCTACGACCCGCGTTCGACCACCGGCCGGATGCGCTACATCGCGGCGGCCCTCCTCCAACGCCTCACCGACCCCGTCCCGGGACCGCCCTGCGCCCCGGGGCGGGGCTGAGCGGGCGGGGCGAACGGGACGGACGCCGCGCAAGCCTGCCCGGGCCCCGGGCCCGCGGGCCCGCGGGCGCAGGACCGCGGGCGCAGGACCGCGGGCGCAGGACCGCGACCCGCCGGGGGGTCCGCCGCGAGCCGCCGGAGCGGGGCCCGGACCGTTGGGCCCCGGCCCGGGCCCCGGCCCACCCGTCAGCCGCCGCCGTAGGTGGCCTGGGTGACCGCGAAGACGTTGCGCCCGCCCGTGGTCTCCTGCAGCGACCACAGCAGGTCGGGGTCGGTGGCGTCCTCCCAGTAGGAGAGGCTCTCGCCGCCGCCCACCCAGGCGAAGGTGGCGGGGCCGGCGGTCGGCGTCCAGTAGTAGAGCGCCTTCTGCCGCGAGGAGTTGAACCACCACCGGCCGTTGTGGGAGGCCACTCCGTTGAGGTTGTACCAGGGCAGCTGGAGCGCCTGGCTGGCGGTCGTCGTCGCGGCGAACGTGGCCGCCCCGGAGGCGAACGGGAAGCGGACCGCCCTCGGCGGGCGGTTGGGGTAGTCGGTGCAGCCCGACTGGCAGGTGTACTCCGTCATCACGATCGACCTGCTGACCCGGTCGAGGGAGACGGACGACCACACCAGCTTGTCCGCGGAGGTCGTCTGCGCCGTGATCGTGCCGACCTGGGGCAGCACGTAGGCGTAGTTGTGGGCGTAGTAGGCGCCCCCGGCCTGGCGGCCGATCTGGTCGGCGGTGCCGCCGGAGTCGGTGTTGAGGATCTTGCGCATGTCGAAGACGCGCATGCCGCGCCCGGTGTCGGCGACGTAGAGGTAGTCGCCGTACCAGGAGACGCCCCCGGCGTGGATCGGGATGTCCTTGAAGTCCGGCGCCGCGGCGGTGCCGGTCGGCTCCACCAGGAGGATCTTGCGGTAGGTGTTGGGGTAGGTGGCGTCCCAGTCGACCAGGGTGATCCGGCTGCGCTGCTGGGCGCCGCTGCACCCGTCCTTGGTGTACCAGCTCACCAGCACGAGCTGATGGCCGTCGTAGTTGCCGCTGTCCGCCGTCCCCACGGCGTCCCGGCTCGTCGTGATGCCCTGGGGGAAGCTCTGGCAGTCGGAGTTGTCGCCGTCGTCGAACCGGAAGCCGGCGGTCAGGCCGGCGACGGAGAAGGACGACGGGAGCGGCTGCCGGTCGTGGTTCGCGTGCTCCATCACGGTGTGCACGGGGGAGGTGCCCAGCTGCGCGACCAGGGCCGAGTCGAGCGCGTCGAACCGGTGGTAGTCCGCGGTGAGGGTGTAGTCGGACGCGGCCAGGGCGGTCGGTGCCGTGGCGGCCGCCGCCGGCGGTGCGCCGACGAGCGCGCCGGTGACGAGCAGGCCGGCCGCGAGCACCGCTCGCGCCGCGGTCCTGACATGACTGAACATCAAGGAGGCCTCTCCGTAGGAAGATCGTCGGGGGCCCCTCACGCTAGGGGCGCCTTGAGCATGTCCGCAACACCCGAGCAGCGGCCGCACGGGCGAAGGGACGGGTGGCGGCCCGGGCCGCACCGCCCCCGCTCGGCCGTTTCGACGCGCCTCGGGCCACCGTCCGTCACGCGAAATTCACAGACCGGGGTCTACTCGCATAGACCCCGGTCGGCCATCCTGGTGCGATGCCGACCGCAGGGCACCGCGCACGAGCACCACGGAGCGCCGGAGCACCCGCGCGGCACAGCACGGCGTACGACCCGTTCGTCCGGGCCGGTTCCTGGGCCCGGCGCCGGACTCCCCGCCCCCGCCGGGGCTCGGCACCCGGGGGGCGGGCGGGGTCCAGTCGGAGGCACACCATCCTCACCGGGAGATGCAGATGAAGCCACGCACCGCAGCCACCGTCGTCGCCCTGGCCCTGGCCGGCCTCGCCCTCTCGGCGCCCACGGCGGGCGCCAGCGGCACCAAGCTGTCGCAGTCCGCGGCCGCCGCCCAGTTCAGCGGCGCCGGCATCACCTGGAGCTCCAGCGGGGGCTGCACCACCAGGTCCAACTCCAGCTGCACCTCGTTCGACCAGATCAACTCGGGCACGGTGAGCGCCATCATCACCCTCAAGCAGGCCAGCGGCTGTGCCGTCAACATCACGGGCGGGACCGAGGTGGGCCACGCCTCGGGCACCTACAGCCACTACAACGGCTACAAGGTGGACATCTCCCGCAACTCCTGCATCGACAACTACATCCAGAACAGCTTCACCTACATCGGCTACCGCAGCGACGGCTACCCGCAGTGGAAGGCCGCCTCCGGCAACCTCTACTGCAACGAGGGCAGCCACTGGGACATCCTCGTCTACTGACGCACCCGCCCCGGGTGCCGGCTCCCCCCGGGGCGCCGGCGCCCGGGGCGCTTCCCGCGACTCCCCGACCACCCCGAAGGCCCGGGGCCCGCCTCCCCCACCCTGCCCGCATCCGCCCGCGGCAGGATCGCGTAGCCCAGGCACTGGAGGCCGTAGAAGCCCGCCCGAAGTACGCCGACTGGCCTCGGAGTTGAGGATCGACGAAGCAGGCGCAGAGCCGCTCGATCACCTACTTCATCACCGACGAGTCGCTCCCGGCCAGGCCGCCGCAACACTCCGGCACCCGAGCCTGACCAGCACAGAGATCGGGAGGGGACCTCGCTCCGCATGACGTACCGGGCGGTGACCCCAGGAGAGGAGCTGGACGGCACTCCTGTGACCTGCCGGGTTCGACAGGTCCCTGCTCAACGGAGGAGTGTGGTAGCGGACATGGGATTCGGGCTCCTCCAGGGACGGGGCCCCGGTGCACAACGGAGATCGGGAGCGGCAGTGGGCGAGCGCAGCGGGATCGAGTGGACGGAGGTGACGTGGAACCCCACGACGGGGTGTGACCGGGTGTCGGCCGGGTGCGACAACTGCTACGCGCTCACGCTGGCGAAGCGGTTGAAGGCCATGGGAGCCGCGAAGTATCAGAACGATGGTGATCCCCGGACGTCGGGGCCCGGTTTCGATCTCACGCTCCACCCGGACGTGCTGCGGGCGCCGTACGGATGGCGCGGTCCGCGGACGGTCTTCGTCGACTCGATGTCCGACCTCTTCCACGCCCGCGTGCCGCTCGCCTTCGTCCGCCAGATCTTCGCGGTGATGGCGGACACCCCGCAGCACACGTACCAGGTGCTCACCAAGCGAGCCCGGCGGCTGCGGCGCGTGGCGGACCGACTGGTGTGGCCGTCCAACGTGTGGATGGGCGTGTCCGTGGAAAGCACGGAGGAGCTCGACCGGGTGGAGGACCTTCGTGCGGTGCCCGCCGCTGTCCGGTTCCTGTCCTGCGAGCCGCTGTTGGGCCCGCTGGGCGGGCTGGAGCTGGACGGCATCCACTGGGTCATCGCGGGCGGCGAGTCCGGGCCCGGCTACCGGCCCATGGAGGCGGCCTGGGTCCGAGAGGTCCGCGATGCCTGTCTCCGGGAGGAGGTGGCGTTCTTCTTCAAGCAGTGGGGCGGGCACACCCCCAAGGCGGGCGGCCGCCTGCTCGACGGCCGCACCTGGGACCAGCTACCGCTACCGGTCAGCGCCTGACCGACGGACGCACCTCCAGGTTCTTGATCCTCGACACCTTCCCGCCGTTCGCGAGGAGGCCCGCCGCGTGCAGTTGCCGAACCGCCTTGCCGACGACGGTTTCCGGCACCTGACCGTAGTAGTCGCCGAACACCTGGACCGTGTGGTCCACCAGCTTGAACGGCCGTCCCCGCTGCAGGAGCGTCCAGATGTTCTCGGCGATGGCCGGCACCGCCTCCTTCTGCACCTCCGTCGGGTCCGGTCGCTGCATCGTCGCCACGGTGAACAGGGCGTTTTCTCTGGCCTCTTCCTGGAGTTCGACACCCTCCCACCAGGTGTCGCGGGCACGGGCATGCGCGTCACCGAAGACCCACAGGCCGTGGTTGCTGCGCGTCCCGAACACCAGGTTGTAGACCGCCTTCTGCCCCGGCCCCTTGGTGACCGGCACCGACACCATCCGCATGTCGGTCGCGCTCCCCAGCCGCAGGCTGTACTCGGTGGCCACTTTCTCGTCCGCGTCCTGGGTGTACCCGTCGGCGAAGTACCGCCGCCACCACGTCCCGCCGCACACCGCGTCGAGCCGTTCGTTGGTCCGCTCGTTCCCCTTCGGGGAGTGCGAGTTGCCGCCTATCCGGCGCACCGCCATCATGCTGAAGTTGAGCAGCAGTTCGGTGGGCGGCCAGGCCGCGGTGGTGCGCCGTCGGGCGAGGACCTCGACCAGGCGGTCGAAGGGCAGCGCGAGCCCGCACGGATCGAGGAACAGGAACAGCGGCCTGCCCTCTGCGGCGGCGAGCACCTGGTCGAACAGGCCGACCACGTCGCCGCGGAAGGCCCGGGCGTCGACGCCGCGGGACCGGTACTCCCCCACCAGTGCTTCGAGTTGGGTGAACGAATCCGCGGACCGCTCCGCGAAGAAGCACGTCCACCGGACCAGCCCCTTCGACTGATGGTCAGCCGCCACCTTGAGCACCCGCTCGGCCGAACCCGACTCGCCGTTGAGGTACCGCCCCTCGCCCGCGTACCCGTCCAGGTAGACCACCTCCTTGGCCTGCGAGCCGGTCATGCCGCCGAACTTCGGTATGTACCGGCTCAGCAGGTCGTGCTTGAAGACGCTCGGCAACGCCGGCGCGGTCCAGTACTCCCCCGAGGTGCCCTTCGACATCCGTCCCCTCCCGGCCCGACACCCGTACCAGTCTCGACCGCTACAGAGTGGGCGAGGCGGGAGGGCGCCGTAAAGGGGGCGTGCAGGCCGGTGAGGCTCTGCACCGGCGGATACGGCCTAACGGAGCGGGGAGCGCCAGGGAGCAGACCCCGTGCCCGGCCGCGAGGGCCGCGGTGTCGGCCACCGGTCCTCGTTCGCGTACCCGTGGTGGGCGTGGGCGCGGGGGTCGAGCCCCCGCCATTCGGCCGAGCGTGTCGCCTAGGGCGCCATCACTGGCCGTACACCGGCACCCTTCGCCAGGGAAGGCAGTCTGCGGCCCGGCCGCGGGGGGGGGGGGGGGGGCGGGGGCGCGGGGGGGGGGGCGGGCCCCGCGCCCCCCCCCGCCCCCCCCCGGGCGGGGGGCGGGGGGGCTCGAGGAAGGGGCGGCGCGCGGCTCGGC
>NZ_JBISAI010000024.1:0-106819 GCF_044391605.1 Kitasatospora sp. NPDC018619 | reverse complement strand
ATATCTGGCGTTGACTTTTGGCACGCTGTTGAGTTCTCAAGGAACGGACGCTTCCTTCGCGCCGCCTTCCGGCAGGCCCTCCGGGCTTCGTTCTTCCGTGTCTCCAGCTTATCAGATGTTTTCCGCTCCGTTTCCGGGGCTTCGTTCACCCAACTCGCCGGTGTCTTCCGGGGTTTGACGCCCCGTCCGACGTTCCAAACTCTAGCCGATCCCCGCTCCGAAAGGCGAATCCAGCCGCAATCCGATAAAACGAGCACGCCGAATAAGCACCAGGCCGCGACGCGAAAACGACGAAGCAGCCCGGCCCTAACCGGAAGTGGTGTTTCAAGGGATTGGCCGCCCCGGGACCGTCCGCGCGGCTGCGTGTCCGGTGCTCCCTGTCAGGCGACTAGGAGACACTACCCCTCCTGCGGGCCCACGCCAAATGCCCCAGGCGTCCTGTACCCGTCAACGGCGGCGTTCATCGTTTGTCTACCGCCCTCCGCCAAGCTCGTGCCCCGACAGCGCCCCGAGGACCCGGTGGCCCACGGACGCACGAGAGAACGACGACGTACACGGGGACATGAAGACGGCGAAGGCCCTCCGGCAGATCGCCCCGGCCGCTGCCACCACCGCGCTCGCCGTGGCCGGGACCGTGGCCTCGACCGGTACGGCGCAGGCGGCCGTCGAGCGGCAGATCGACCACGTCTCGATCTGGGACGACGAGCCGCTCTACCCGGGCTGGTACATCGAGTCCGGCTCCACCCGGATGATCATGCAGCCCGACGGCAACTTCGTCGTCTACCAGTACGGGACCCAGGTCAAGATGGCCAGCAACACCGTCGGCTGCGGCTACAAGGCCGTCATGCAGGTCGACGGCAACTTCGTCGTCTACTCCGCCAACGGCGGCGCCTGCTGGTCCTCCGGCACCTACGGCCACCCGCACGCCAAGCTGACCGTCACCGCCGCCGGCACCTCGGGCGTCTACTGGGAGGGCAGCGGCATCCCCCGTCTGCCCCACTCCTCCACCTCCGGCCCCGTCTCCGGCTCCGGCGCGGTCTTCTTCTCCTCCGACCTGTACTGAGCCCGGCCCCGGCCCGTCACCGGGCCCGGCCCAGCCCGTCCCCCCGCAGGGCGAGCCAGCGCACCAGGTCGGCCACCGACCACTGCGGACGGGCGGCGAGCCGCTCCGCCGCCGTCCGCAGCAGGACCGGCAGGTGGCCGCAGAGCGCGGCCACCTCGGCCACCGCCTCCGGCTCCCGGCGGACCCGGTCCGCGCCGGCGATCCGGGCCAGCAGCTCGTAGGCGTCGTGCGGCTCCAGCGGTCCCACCGCCAGCCGTACGGCGCCGTCGGGCAGCGCACCCGGCTCGGCGCCGGCCACCACCGCCGCGCAGCCGGCCACCGGGGGCAGTAGAGCTCCCGGCTCGGCCACCCCGTCGAGCAGCACCAGCACCCGGCGCCCGGCCAGCACGGCGCGGTAGCGCGCGGAGAGCTCGTCAAGACCGGCCGAGGGGCTCAGCCGCTCCCCCAGGGCCCGCAGGAAGCCGGCCAGCACCACTCCGGCCTCACCGCCGGCGGCGTACAGCCGGCCGTCCGGAAAGGCGTCCTGGACGGCGTGCGCCACGTGCACCGCCAGCGCCGACGCACCGCAGCCCGCCGGACCGGACAGCCCCAGGACCGGCGTCCCGCCGGCCCGCAGCACCCGCTCCGCCTCCCGCACCTGCCCGGCCCGCCCGACCAGGTCGGGGATGTCCGGCGGCAGCTGGCTCGGCCTCGGCAGCCGCCGCAGCGCCACCGGGGCCCCGCCGCGCCGGAGCTGCTCGGCCAGCTCGACCAGCGCCGGCGCCGGTTCGAGCCCGAGCTCCCCGTCCAGCCGCTCCCGCAGCGCCTCGTACCCCGCCAGCGCCTCCGCCGTCCGTCCGCAGCGGTGCAGCGCCAGCAGGTGCAGCCGGTGCAGCTCCTCGTCCTGCGGCTGCTCGGCGGCCAGGGCGGCCAGCGGCTCCAGCGCCTCGGCGTGCCGGCCGAGCGAGAGGTCCAGGCCGAGCAGCGTCTTCACCGCCGCGAACCGCCCGGCGGCCAGCCGCTCCCGGACCCGTGCCGCGAACGCCCCGGGCACGCCGTCCAGTGCCCGCTGCCCCTCCCAGGAGTCCAGCGCACGCGCCAGCGACTCGCGCGCCCGGAGCGGATCGCGGTGACGCAGCGCGACGGCCTCCGCCACCTCGGCCTCGTAGCGGAAGAGGTCCACCGTGGTGCGCGGCACCTCCAGCCGGTAGCCGCCGGCCGCCCCGACCAGCAGCCCCGGCTCGTCCAGGGCGCGCCGCAGGCGGTGGACATGGGTGCCGATCTGCCCGACCGGATCCTTCGGCCAGCGGCTGTCGTCCGCCCCCCACAGGTCCTCGACCAGGCGATCCGTCGGCACCAGCTGCCCCGGCGGAATCAGCAGGGCCGCCAGCACGGCCCGCTGCTGCGGCCGGCCGAGGTCGAGCTCACGACCGTCCTGCCGGGCCCGCAGCGGCCCCAGCAGGCTGAAAACGAGCCCCACGGCCCACCCCTCGCAGCCCTCGATCCGGTGCACAATCTGTGACAGAGCATAGGCCGCCGGGGTATGGGGGCCCCGCCGTCCGGACGGAACTGGCGGGATCCCGGCACAGAACGACTCTTCGGGGACGGGACATGGGTGACGTGGGGGGATCCGGGCTGCGGTTCGGACTGCTGGGACCGCTGCGGGCCTGGTACGGCGAACGGGAGTTGGAACTGGGCCGACCGCAGCAGCGGGCCGTGCTCGCCGTGCTGCTGGCCGCCGCCGGGCGCCCGGTGTCCGTCCCGGTCGTGGTCGAGGGGGTGTGGGGCGGTGCCGCGCCGGCCGATCCGCGCAAGGCCGTCCAACTCGCCGTCTCCCGGCTGCGCACCGCGTTCCGGCCGTACGCCGGGGCGGACCCGGAGCGGATGCCGCTGGTCCGCGTCGGCGACGGCTACGCGTTCCGGGCGCCCGGCGCCGAGCTGGACACCGCCGAGTGGGAGGCGCTGCTGGCCGAGGCCGGACGGCTGCGCGAGTCGGCGGCGCCGCCGCAGGAGGTGCGGGAGGTGCTGCGCCGCGCCCACCGGCTGTGGGTCGGCGAGGCGCTGGCCGGGCTGCCCGGACCGCACGCCGACGCCGTCCGCGCCCGCCTCACCGAGCAGCGGATCTCCGCCAAGGAGACGGAGCTGGAGCTGGACGCCGATCTCGGCGACCGCCCCGACCTCACCGCGGCGATCGCCGCCCTCGCCCTGGAGCAGCCCGGCCGCCCCCGGCTCACCACCGTCCTGATGCGCGCCCTCTACCAGGCGGGCCGCAAGGCCGAGGCGCTCGCCGTGTACGAGGACGCCCGCGCCTCGCTGCCCCCCGGGGCGGAAGCGCCCGCCGAGCTTCAGCTGCGCATCCTGCGCGAGGACGCCGCCCTGCTGCCCGCGACCGCCGCCGCCGAGCCCGCCGCCGAGCCCTGGCGGGCGCCCGACCAACTGCCCTCCGGCCTGCCCGACTTCACCGGACGCACCGAGGAGGTCGCGGCCCTCACCGACCGCCTCGCCGGCGCCGGCGGGCGGGCCGTCGTGGTCTCCGCCCTGGACGGCATGGGCGGCGTCGGCAAGACCACCCTCGCCGTGCACGCGGCCCGCCGGGCCCGCGACCGCTTCCCCGACGGGCAGCTCTTCGCCGACCTGCGCGGCGCCGACCGCACCCCGCCCGACCCCGGCACGGTACTCGCCGGCTTCCTGCGCGACCTCGGCGTCGCCCCGGGCGAGATCCCCCCGGACACCGGGGAGCGCAGCGCGCTCTACCGCTCAGCGCTGGCCGGGCGCCGCGTCCTGGTCGTCCTCGACAACGCGGCCACCCCCGCCCACGTCGAACCGCTGCTGCCCGGCTCCCCCGGCTGCGCCGTGCTCGTCACCAGCCGCCACCGGCTGACCGGCCTGTCCGGCGCGCACCAGCTGCGCCTGGACACCCTGCCGGCCGGGCAGGCGCTGGAGCTGCTCACCCGGATCGTCGGCGCCGAGCGCGTCGCCGCCGAACCCGCGGCCGCCGAGGAGGTCGTCCGGGCCTGCGGGCTGCTGCCGCTCGCCGTCCGCATCGTCGCCTCCCGGCTCACCGCCGACCCGGCGCTCACCCTGGCCGCCCTCGCCGAAGGCCTGCGCCGGGAGCACCGGCTGGCCGAACTCAACGACGGCGAGCGGACGGTGGAGGCCAGCTTCGCGCTCTCCTACCACCGCCTGGACGTCGAACTGGCCCGCGCCTTCCGGCTGCTGTCGCTGCCCGACGCCCCCGACATCCCGCTGCCCTGCGCCGCCGCCCTGCTCGACCGCAGCGAGACCGAGACCGACGAACTGCTGGAGACCCTCGTCGACCTCAACCTCCTGCACTCCCCGCGCTTCGGCCGGTACGGCTACCACGACCTCGTCCGCGCCTACGCCCGCACCCGGCTCGCCGCCGAGGACGGCGCCGCCGAACGCACCGCGGCCACCGGGCGGCTGCTCGACTTCTGCCTCGCCACCGCCCGCAACGCCGACCTCGCCGCCCGCAGGCCCGACCCGGCCGAGCTCAGCCTGCTCGACGTCCCCGTGGCCCACCCCGGCCGGCCCGTCCCGGACGGCACCGAGGCCGTGCGCTGGATGCGCGAGCAGGCCGAGGTGCACGCCGCCGTCATCACCCTGAGCTGCGCCGACCCGGCCCTGCCGCTGGACCGCGCCGCCGAACTCGCCGACCGGATGAGCTCGGTGCTCGCCGAACGCACCCAGACCACCGTCATCGCCGACCTCGCCGAACGCCTCGCCGCCGAGGCCGAGGCCCGCGGCGACCTCGGCCCGCTCGCCCTCGCCCGGTACGTGCGCGGCAGCATGCTCTGGCACGTCAACCGCTACGCCGAGTCCGCGCAGGAGGTCCGCCGGGCCGTCGACGTCTGCACCACCGCCGGCACCGACCGGGTGCTCGCCAAGGCCCTGCTCACCCTCGGCGGCAACGCCCGCGTCCACGGCCGCTACGCCGAGGCCGCCGACCACGCCGGCCGCGCCGCCGGGCTGTTCCGCCGCCTGCAGGCCGCCCGCTCCGAGGGCAGCGCGCTCGGCGAGTTCGCCTTCAGCTGTGCCCGGACCGGCCGGCTCGACGAGGCCCGGGCGGCCGCCGAGCGCAGCGCCCGGCTGATGAGCCGCTCCGGCCCGGTCTCCGCGGCCACCGGCCGCTACTACCTCGCCCGGGTGCTGCGGCTGTGCGGCGACCCGGAGGAGGCGCTCACCCACGCCGTCGGCGCCCGCGACGAGTTCTCCGCCCTCCAGGTCACCGTCTTCGCGGCCGCCGCCGGCGACCTCGCCGCACGTATCCACGCCGAGGCCGGGCGCTGGCTGCTCGCCCTCGACGCCGCCGAGGCCGTCCTCCCGCTCGCCCGCCGCACCAGCGCCGCCCTGGAGGCCGCCCTGCTGCACACCCTCGGCACGGCGCTCGCCGGCCTCGGCCGCCCGAGCCAGGCCCGGGCCTGTCTGACGGACGCGCTGGAGGTGTACGAGCGGCTGGGGCTCGCGGAGGAGTCCGCGCAGGTCAGGGCGGAACTGGCGCGGTAGACGCGGCATCAACAGCCGTACGGGCTGAGCGCGTTGACCACTCGTCTACCGCCGTGCGGAAACGTCTCCTCCGTCAGGCCCCGGACCGCCGAGAGCGCGGCCCGGAGCGACACCACAGACGAGAGGCGCCACCATGCCCACCCTCCCGCAGCACGGCCAGACCTGGACGCTGAAGTCCGCCAACGGAACGGTCGCCGACGTCCGCTCCAGCCAGACCGCCGCCGGCACCGCCATCCAGTCCTGGGCCTCCAACGGCACCACCGCCCAGGGCTGGACCTTCTGGGCCAAGGAGAACGGCAGCTTCCTCCTGGAGACCCTGCTGACCACCGGCAAGCACGTCGGCGGCCAGGCCATGGTCATGGACTACAACTACTCCATCGGCCAGACCTGGCTGTACAACGAGCACAACCAGCCCAACCAGCACTGGTGCTTCGAGCCGCTCGACAACGACTGGATCCGGATCCGCACCACCCGCACCAACGAGGGCATGCTCTTCCTCACTGCCGCCGCCCCCGGCTCGCCGCTCGCCGTGGCCCGGCAGGACGACGGCAACCCGGCGCAGCGCTGGCAGCTCGTCCCGGCGGGCAACGCCGACGGCGGCGGCGGCCGGCAGCAGCCCCAGCCCCAGCCGCAGGCCGGCGGCGGCGACTTCCGCACCGAGATGCTGAACTCCGTCAACGCCGAGCGCGGCCGGGTCGGCGCCCCGCCGGTGCGCCTGGACGACCGGCTCAGCGCGGCCGCCCAGCGCCACGCCGACGACATGGCCTCGCACGACCTCACCCAGCACAACGGCACCGACGGCAGCTCCCCGTGGGACCGCATCGCGGCCGCCGGCTTCGCCTCGCGCGCCTCGGCCGAGAACGTCACCCCGGGCAACAGCGTGCCGGAGGCGATGCAGATGTGGATGAACAGCCCGGGCCACCGGGTGAACATCCTCAGCCCCGACTACAACTGCATCGGCATCGGCTACGCCCCCCGCCGGCGCGGCAACTGGGGCCGCTACGTGCAGACCTTCGGCAAGGCCTGAGCACCCGACCCGCACCCTTCCAGCAACAAGGAGTACACACCCATGTCCTCGAACGCGGCGGACCTGATCCGCGTCGCCCGAGACGAGGTCGGCTACCACGAGGGCCGCAGCGGCGGGCACTGGAACAACATCCAGAAGTTCTCCCCCGCCGTCCCCGGCCTGGAGTGGTCCCAGGGCGAGGCCTGGTGCGCCACCTTCGTCGCCTGGTGCGCCGAGCAGTCCGGCAACGGCGGGCTGTTCCCGGTCACCGCCTCCTGTGCCGAGGGCGTCGCCTGGTTCAAGGAGCGCGGCCGCTTCACCGAGTACCCGGTGATCGGCGGCCAGGTCTTCTTCGGGCCCGGCGGCGGCAGCCACACCGGCATCTGCATCGCCTACACCAGCACCACCATCACCACCGTCGAGGGCAACACCAACGACGGGGGCAGCTCCGAGGGGGACGGCGTCTACCTGAAGACCCGCGAGCGCCGCTCGGACTGGGTCTACGGCTACGGCATCCCGGACTTCGCCGAGGGCGCCGTCCTCGCCGACCCGGAGTGGAAGGACCGGCCCGGGGCGCTCTACTTCGGGCAGG
The DNA here is from genome assembly GCF_044391605.1 of Kitasatospora sp. NPDC018619. Classification (NCBI taxonomy): domain Bacteria; kingdom Bacillati; phylum Actinomycetota; class Actinomycetes; order Kitasatosporales; family Streptomycetaceae; genus Kitasatospora; species Kitasatospora sp. NPDC018619. The sequence continues at coordinate 99,655 of NZ_JBISAI010000024.1, read as the reverse complement.
AGGCCTCCGCGGCGGACAGCCCGGGCGACGCCGCCCCGGCCGACCGCGCCGGCGACGGCGGCAGCAGCAGCGACGGCTACGAGCCCTTCCCCGGCGCCGACTTCTTCCACGACGGCCAGAACAGCGACGTCATCACCCGGATGGGCGAGCGCCTCGTCGCCGAGGGCTGCTCCGCCTACGCCGAGGGCCCGGGCCCCGAGTGGTCCGACGCCGACCGCGAGTCCTTCCGCAACTGGCAGCACAAGCTCGGCGACTCGGGCCCGGACGCCGACGGCATCCCCGGCCCCAAGCAGTGGGCCGCGCTCGCCGTCCCGCGCGGCTGACACCGGGCCCGTCCGACCCATCCGAAGGAGAACACCCGTGAACACCACCCGTACCCGTGGGATCCTCGCCACGCTGGGCGCCGTCGCGACCGTCGCGGGGGCGGTCGTGGCCGGCGCGCCGGCGGCGCAGGCCGCGCAGGCCGCGCAGGCCGGCGCCTGCGACATGACGCCCGCCGCCGGGGCACTGACGGCCGTGCACAACGGCTCCGGAGCGGGCGCGCTCGACCTGTTCCACGACGTCGAGGCCAACGGCCAGCCGATCGTCGTCTGGGAGGCCAACCAGTCGCCCGCGCAGACCTGGTGGTTCTGGCGCTACTGCGACGGCACCACCGCGTTCTCGCACGGCCAGGGCAAGGTGATCGACCTCGACACCGGCTCGGGCGCCGTCCGCCTCTGGGACACCCCCGACGGGCTGGACGGCCTCAACCGCCCGGCCGGCGACAGGATGCCCGCCAACCAGAAGTGGCGGCTGACCGACGAGGACCGCGGCTGGTACCTGGTCCGCAGCGCGGCGACCGGCCAGTGCCTCACCTCCAACGGCGGCGGCCAGGCCACCGGGGTGGCCCCCTGCGACCCCGCCGCCCCGGCCCAGCGCTGGCTGCTGGGCTGACGAACCACCCCTGCCCGGCTCCGGCCCCGGGCGGGCGAACCACCGGCCCGGCCCGCTCCCCGACAGGGAGCGGGCCGGGCCTATCCTCGTCCGCGTGCCCCTCATCAGCCTGCACGACCGCACCGCGCTCGCCGCCCGGTTCCGCACCGACCCGGCGCTGCACCTCTTCGAGCTCGGCGACCTGGACGACGCCCTCTGGCCCAACACCACCTGGTACACCGCCGCCGACGGCCAGGGGCCGGTCGCCCTGCTCTACAGCGGCGGGGACACCCCCGTCCTGCTCGCCTCCGCCCGGCCCGCGGACGTCCCCCCGCTGGAGGAGCTGCTGCGCGAGCTCCGCCCCTTCCTGCCGCGCCGCTTCACCGCCGGGCTGCCGGACGGCGCCGAGCGAGCCCTCGCGCCCGACTACGCGGTCGAGCGCCGCACGCCGCTGCTGCGGATGCTCCGCACCGGCGGGACCGACGGGCCGCCCGCCGGAACGCCCCACGGCGCCGAGCAGCTGACCCCCGGCGACGCGGACGCCGTCCGCGCGCTGCTCGCCGAGTCCTACCCCGACTCCTGGTTCGACCCCCGGCTGCTGGCCGACGGCGGGTACGTCGGCGTCCGCGAGGACGGCCGGCTGCTGGCCGTGGCGGGGGTGCACGTCCGCTCCCCCGCCCAGCGGGTCGCCCTCCTCGGCAACGTGGCCACCCACCCAGACGCCCGCGGCCGCGGCCTCGCCAGGGCCTGCGTCAGCGCGCTCTGCCGCCACCTGGCCGCGACCACCGACCACCTGGGCCTGAACGTCCGGACGGACAACGCCCCGGCGATCCGGCTCTACGAGCGACTGGGCTTCACCACCGTCGCCACGTACAACGAGCTGGTGCTCGGCCCGGCGCGGTAGCGCGGACCCCTCCGGTCGCACACGGACCCGTCCACCGGGCCCCCACCCGGCCCGCACCGGTGCCGCACAGCCTGCGCACCGGCGCCGGGCGGCCCCCGCCGCCCCCGGAGCCGTCCGGTGATCACGACTCGGTCTCCCTTGTCACAGCCGCACGGGGAAGTCGTCACGACCGTGTCAGAGAGGCACCGCAACCGTGGTCCCGATCGTTCGCGCTGCGCTATGAACGTCCCTCAGGAGGACCGCCGGGACGGTGGTCCGCAACCACGGGGGACCCCACGTGAAGCCCATCCGCAGCAGTCGCCGCTCCCTGGCCCTGGCCTCGCTGGCCGCTGTCGGCGCGCTCACCCTGACCGCCTGCAACGACGACGCCGCGTCGTCCGACACCGCGACGACCCCGCCGGCGACCGGCGCGCCGGCCACCAAGGCCGCCCCGTCGAGCGCCGCGGCCACCACCCCGGCCGCCTCCGGCTCGGCCTCCGCCCCGGCGGGCGGCGCATCCGGCACCGCGGCCGCGCCCGCGCCGGCCGGCAGTGCCCCGGCCGCCGGGACGACGCTGAAGCTCGGCGACACCGCCACCATCCCGTTCAGCTCGGGCAGCACCAAGGGCACCATCGCGCTCGCGGTCACCTCGATCGAGAAGGGCGACCCGGCCGACCTCGCCGCGCTCAACCTGGGCGACAAGGCCAAGGGCCTGGTGCCGTACTACATCCACTACAAGGTCACCAACGCCGGCAGCACCGACCTCTCCTTCACCAGCGTCAACCACATGAAGGGCCTGCTGGCGGACGGCACCGAGGCGCAGGAGCTGATGGTCATCGGCTCCTTCGCCAAGTGCAAGAGCGAGTCGCTGCCCAAGGGCTTCACCAACGGCCAGTCCGCCACCTCCTGCGCGGTGGCGATGTCCCCGGAGGCGTCCAAGGTCGCGGGCGCCGAGTACTGGGGCGACCCGTACACCCTCGGCAAGGGACTCAACTGGAAGTGACCCGCCAAATCCGGGGCGGGGGCGGCCGGGTGCCGCCCCCGCCCCGCGCGTTCGGCCCCGGGCCGCCGCGGCCCGGGCGATCGACCGGCCCACAGGCCCCCGGCGCGGTTCGTCCGGGTACAGCGGACCCGCCCTCGCCGCCGAACAGACGTGCTCTATGCTGCGTACGGCTTCTACACCTGTGTAGAGGTGATACGGAAGCGCCGCCCCGACTTACGACCGCCCGGGCCCGCGAGGAACCGGCCGACCGGCCACCGGCGTCCGGAACTGGCAGCGCCACGAACAGATTTCCGGACCCGCGGACCGAAGGACCGACGGACGGCACGCGGCGCGGGCGCCGTCGGGGCGCACGGAGCACGGGAACACCGGGGTGAGACGTGGCGGGGCAGCGAGGACGGTCGGCCGACCAGCGGACGCGCCGACGGGCGGCGGACGGACCCGCGGGCGGCGTGCGCCGCCCGCTGCCCGGCGGCCCCGCCCTGCCGGTGGCCGTCGCCCTCGGCCTCCCGGTGGCCGGCGCCGCGGTCGGCGAACTCGCCGGGCTGGGCCCGGCCTTCGCCGTCGCCGCGGTGCTGGGCACCGGCCTGGCCGCGGCGCTGAGCGGCCGCAACGGCTGGTGGTGGCTGCTCGCCACCTCCCCGCTGGTGGTGCTCGGATCGACCGCCGCCGTCGAGCTGGCCGCCCACCGCGACCGGTACCAGGGCAAGGGCCTGGCCACCGGCGCCGCGAAGTGGGTGGTGCACGGCTTTCCCGTGATGGCCGGGGCCGCCGCCGCGGCCGTCATCGTGATCGCGGTCCGGCTGGTCCGGGCGAGGAGGAGGCAGCATGGCTGACAACGCCGGAACCGACGGGACCGCCCGGGCGGGCCGCCCCTCCCCCGCGCTGATCGCGGGCCGGGCGCTGGCCTGCACCCTCGGCTTCGCGGTGTTCGCCGCCAGCGGGGTGGTCTGGTACGAGTACAAGCAGCTCACCGACGGGATGACCACCTCCGGCGTCATCGCCGAGACCAGGAAGGACGCGCCCAAGCACCTCGACAACTCGGTCAACCTGCTGCTGATCGGCCTGGACAGCCGCAAGAACATGGACGGCACCGACCTCCCGCCCGAGTTCGTCCAGGACGAACTGCACGCCGGCCACAGCTCCGACATCGGCGGCTACAACACCAACTCCCTGATCCTGCTCCACATACCCGCCAACGGCGGCAAGGTGCAGGCCGTCTCGATCCCCCGCGACGACTACGTCATGACCTACGACGCCAACGGCGCCCAGATGGGCATGGCCAAGATCAAGGAGGCCTACGGCGCGGCCAAGGACAAGGCCGACGCGGGCCTGCGGGCCAAGGGCCTCAAGGGCGCCGACCTGGAGAAGGCCGGGCGGGACATCGGCCGCGCGGCGACCATCCGCACCGTGCAGAAGTTCCTCGACCAGCCCGTCGACCACATCGCCGAGGTCAACCTGATGGGCTTCTACGACATCGCCAAGGCCCTCCAGCCGATCGAGGTCTGCCTCACCCACGACACCAAGGACCCGGCCATGGAGGGCCAGGGCTCCGGGGCCGACTTCCACAAGGGCGTCAACCAGCTCAACGCCTCGCAGGCGCTCTCCTTCGTCCGCCAGCGCCACAACCTCGACGGCCCGGACGGCAACACCGGCGACTTCGCCCGCACCCACCGCCAGCAGGCCTTCATCTCCTCGGTGGTGCACAACCTCAAGCAGAAGGGCGTCCTCGGCGACCTGGCCAAGATGCAGGAGCTGATGGGGGTGATGCAGAAGGACCTGGTGATCGACAACGAGTGGAACGTCCTCGACTTCGCCCAGCAGGCCCCCAACCTCACCGGCGGCAACGTCGAGTTCAACACCCTCACCTTCGACGGCTTCGGCACCAGGAACGGCCAGGACGTCAACCTGGTGACCCCGGCGAAGGTCCAGAAGGTGGTCAAGCAGCTCTTCGGCTACGCCGACGCCGCGGCCCCGCCCGCCCAGGCCGACCCGGCCGCCGCCTCCGCCGCACCCGCCGCCCAGGCCCCCGCCGCCCCGCCGGCCGTCACCACGCCCCCGGCCGCCACCGCGACCGTCACCGTGGACGTCTTCAACGCCTCCTCCGCCACCGGGGTCACCTCCGCCGGGGAGGCGAAGGCGCTGGCCGGCCTCGGCTTCAAGGAGGGCCGCACCGGGCCGGCCGCCACCCGCCCCAGGACCACCACGGTCAGCTACGGCAAGGGCGCCAAGGCGGCCGCCGAGCAGGTCGCGGCCCGCTACGGGGTGACCGCCACGGAGTCCGCCGCCACCGCCGCCGACCGCGTCGTCGTCACCCTCGGCACCACCTTCACCGGCGTCGCCACCGACCAGCCCGCCGCCCCGACCGGCGCCCCGACCGACCCGGCCGCCAACCTGCCCATGCAGGGCCCGGCCGTCGACGCCCAGTCCGACGGCGGCATCCCCTGCGTCTACTGACGCGCCCCGCACCGACCGCCGAGGGCGGCACCCCGCCCGGGGTGCCGCCCTCGGCGGTTCCCCGCTCCACCGCCCGCACCGGCGGGCGGGCCCGCGGAAATCCTTGGCCAGATTCTCCGTACTATGTATAGTGTACTGCGTACGGGATAACCGTGCGCTGCCGACGAGAGGGTCTCCGCCTTGCAGATCACCAAGTCCGCCGTCTCCCTGACCGTCGAGGACGTCAGCGCCTCCGCCGCCTTCCTCCAGCGGCACTTCGGCTACACCGAGGAGATGTCCGCCGACGGCTTCGTCTCCCTCGCACACCCCGGCGGCGGGGTCAACGTCGTCTACCTGCGACGCGGGCTCGACATCCTGCCCGAGGACCAGCGCCACCGCCTCGCGGACGGCGTGATCCTGGCGTTCGTCGTCGAGGACGCCGCCGCCGAGGAGCGGCGGCTGCGCGCGGAGGGGGTCGCCGTCACCCTGCCCCTGCGCGAGGAACCGTGGGGCGAGAAGCTCTTCCAGGTCGCCGACCCGAACGGGGTGGTGGTCGAGCTGGTCGAGTGGGTCCGCCAGTAGCGGACAGCACGGCGCCCCCGCTCCCGGCCGGGAGCGGGGGCGCCGTGGTCGTCGCGCCGGGCGGTCAGTCCACCGTCCAGGTGTCGCCGCCGGCGAGCAGCGCGGCGAGGTCCCCCGGGCCGCGCTGGGCGGCGGCCGTCTCCAGCTGGCCCGCCATCAGCTCGTCGTAGACCGGCCGCCGGACGCTGCGCAGCACGCCGATCGGCGTGTGGTGCAGGGTGTCCGCGTCGGCGATCCGGGAGAGCGCGAAGGCGGTGGCGGGGCCGGCCGCATGGGCGTCGTGGACCAGGACGTCCGCCGCGTTCTCCGCCGTGACGGGGGCGGTGAACAGCTCGCCGTCCGGCCCCCGGAAGACGCCGTTCGCCAGCTCGGCACCGAAGCGGACGGGCTTCCCGTGCTCCAGCCGGATCAGCGCCTCGTCCCGGCTACCGGCATCCTTCAGCACCTCGAAGGCGCCGTCGTTGAAGATGTTGCAGTTCTGGTAGATCTCCACCAGCGCCGTGCCCTCGTGCTCGGCGGCCGCCCGGAGCACCGACTGGAGGTGCTGGCGGTCCGAGTCGATGGTGCGGGCGACGAAACTGGCCTCGGCACCGATCGCCAGCGACAGCGGGTTGAACGGCGCGTCCAGCGAGCCCATCGGGGTGGACGTGGTGATCTTGCCGATCTCGCTGGTGGGCGAGTACTGGCCCTTGGTGAGGCCGTAGATACGGTTGTTGAACAACAGGATCTTCAGGTTGACGTTCCGCCGCAGGGCGTGGATCAGATGGTTGCCGCCGATCGACAGCGCGTCGCCGTCCCCGGTCACCACCCAGACGCTCAGGTCCCGGCGGGCGGTGGCCAGCCCGGTCGCGATCGCCGGCGCCCGGCCGTGGATCGAGTGCACCCCGTAGGTGTTCATGTAGTACGGGAAGCGCGAGGAGCAGCCGATGCCGGAGACGAACACGGTGTTCTCGCGCCTGACGCCCAGCTCCGGCATGAAGGACTGCACCGCCGCCAGGATCGCGTAGTCCCCGCAGCCCGGGCACCAGCGCACCTCCTGGTCGGTCTTGAAGTCCCGGGCGCTCTGCGGGCCCTCGGCCTTGGGCACCAGCCGCAGGGACGGGAATCCGTTCTCGCTCACCGGTGGTCCTCCTCGTCCAGGCTGCCGACCGCCGCCCACAGCACGTCCGCCAACTGGGCCGCCTTGAAGGGCAGTCCGCGCACCTGGTTGTAGGACTCGGCGTCCACCAGGTACTTCGCCCGCAGCAGCAGGGCCAGCTGCCCGAGGTTCATCTCGGGCACGATGACCTTCTCGTAACTCCGCAGCACCGAGCCCAGGTTGGCCGGGAACGGGTTGAGGTTGCGCAGGTGCGCCTGGGCGACCTCGCCGCCGTCCGCGCGCACCCGGCGCACCGCGGCGGTGATCGGCCCGTAGGTCGAGCCCCAGCCGAGCACCAGCACCCGGGCGTCGCCGGTCGGGTCGTCCACCTCGACCGGCTTCACCGTGATGCCGTCGACCTTGGCCTGCCGGGTGCGGACCATGAAGTCGTGGTTGGCCGGGTCGTAGGAGATGTTGCCGCTACCGTCCTGCTTCTCGATGCCGCCGATCCGGTGCTCCAGCCCGGGCGTGCCGGGCAGCGCCCAGGGCCTGGCCAGGGTCCGCGGATCGCGCAGGTACGGCCAGAAGGCGCCGTCCTCGCGGTTCGGACCGGTGGCGAACGACGGGTCGATCTCCGGCAGTTCGTCCACCTCGGGGATCCGCCAGGGCTCCGAGCCGTTGGCCAGGTAGCCGTCCGAGAGCAGGAACACCGGGGTGCGGTAGGTGACGGCGATCCGGGCCGCCTCCAGCGCCGCGTCGAAGCACTCGGCGGGCGTGGCCGGGGCGACGATCGGCACCGGCGCCTCGCCGTTGCGGCCGAACATCGCCTGGAGCAGGTCGGCCTGCTCGGTCTTGGTCGGCAGCCCGGTGGACGGGCCGCCGCGCTGGATGTCCACGACCAGCAGCGGCAGTTCGAGCGAGACGGCCAGACCGATCGTCTCGGACTTCAGGGCGACGCCGGGGCCGGAGGTGGTGGTCACCCCGAGCGCTCCGCCGAAGGCCGCGCCGAGCGCCGCACCGATGCCCGCGATCTCGTCCTCCGCCTGGAAGGTGCGCACCCCGAAGTTCTTGTGCCGGCTCAGCTCGTGCAGGATGTCCGAGGCCGGGGTGATCGGGTACGAGCCCAGGTACAGCGGGAGGCCGGAGCGCTGCGCGGCCGCGATCAGCCCGTAGGACAGCGCGAGGTTGCCGGAGATGTTGCGGTAGCGTCCGGCCGGGAGCCGGGCCGGCGGCACCTCGTAGGAGACGGCGAAGGACTCCGTGGTCTCGCCGAAGTTCCAGCCCGCCCGGAAGGCGCTGATGTTCGCCTCGGCGATCTGCGGCTTCTTCGCGAACTTGGTGCGCAGGAACGACTCCGTCCCGTGCGTGGGCCGGTGGTACATCCAGGACAGCAGGCCCAGGGCGAACATGTTCTTCGCCCGCTCGGCGTCCTTGCGGGCCAGGCCGCTGTCCTTGAGCGCCTCCAGGGTCAGCGTGGTCAGCGGCACCCTGTGCAGGTGGAAGCCGTCCAGCGAGCCGTCGCTCAGCGGGTCCGCCGGGTAGCCGACCTTGGCCAGCGCCCGCTTGGTGAACTCGTCGGTGTTGACGATGATCTCGGCGCCGCGCGGCAGGTCCGGGAGGTTCGCCTTCAGCGCGGCCGGGTTCATCGCGACCAGCACGTTCGGGGCGTCGCCCGGGGTCAGGATGTCGTGGTCGGCGAAGTGCAGCTGGAAGGAGGAGACGCCGGGCAGGGTGCCGGCGGGCGCCCGGATCTCGGCCGGGAAGTTCGGCAGCGTCGACAGGTCGTTGCCGAAGGACGCCGTCTCCGAGGTGAACCGGTCACCGGTGAGCTGCATGCCGTCGCCGGAGTCGCCGGCGAAGCGGATGATCACCCGATCGAGTCTGCGGATCGGCTTGCCCGGCTTCACCGGAGGGTCGCCCGGGGCGGGTGGTCCGGCCGCCGCCGTGCCCGCGCGCGCGTCGCCGCCCCCGGCGTCGGCCTCGTCGCCGTCCGGGCCGTCCACTGCCTCTGACTGATCGACCTGACTGGTCACTGCCGCGGACCTCCTCGTGGGCGCACCACCGCGGGCGCGGCCCCGTGCCCCGTCCGCCTGGTGCACCTCTCGCATCCTATGCGGGGCGACACGACGGCGGCCGGAACCACGGCAGGAATTTCACCGGCCCGCGGCCCCACCGCACGTGAACGTCAACGCCCGCCCGCCCGAGATCATTCCGGCTCGGCCGGGCGGGCGCAGGCCCTCCCGGGCACATGGCCGAGATGCGCCCCCGGGGCGTGTGCCCCGGGGGCCGGCGCGCCGGTCCGGAGGGCGTCAGGAGTTTCCGGAGGGCGTCAGGAATTGAGGTAGGTGAGCACCGCGAGCACCCGGCGGTGGTCCTCCGGGCTCTGGGCCAGACCCAGCTTGAGGAAGATGTTGCTGACGTGCTTCTCCACCGCGCCGTCGGAGACCACCAGCTGCCTGGCCACCGCCGCGTTGGTGCGGCCCTCGGCCATCAGCCCGAGCACCTCGCGCTCGCGCGGCGTGAGATTGGCCAGAACGTCGCCCTTGCGGCTGCGGCTGAGGAGCTGCTGCACCACCTCCGGGTCCAGCGCGGTGCCGCCCTCGGCGACCCGGACCACCGCGTCGGCGAACTCGCGCACCTCGGCGACCCGGTCCTTGAGCAGGTAGCCGACGCCGCGGGTGGAGCCGGCCAGCAGCTCCGAGGCGTAGCGCTCCTCCACGAACTGCGACAGCACCAGCACGCCCAGCCCCGGGTACCGGCCCCGCAGCTCCACGCAGGCGCGCAGGCCCTCGTCGGTGTGGGTCGGGGGCATCCGCACGTCGGAGACCACCACGTCCGGCAGGGCGTCGGCCGCCGCCAGGTCGTGGACGGTCTTCACCAGGGCCTCGCCGTCCCCGACCCCTGCGACGACCTCCAGGCCCCGGTCGGTGAGCAGCCGGGTGAGTCCCTCCCGCAGCAGTACGGAGTCCTCGGCGATGACGACGCGGCGCATAACGACCTTCCCGGCAGGCGTGTGCTGACGGGAGCCAGTCTCCCCCATCCCGGGGGCGCGCCGGAGTGCCGGGCCCGGCCACCGCCGGCCCGGCCCGCACGGCTCCGCCGGGCTCAGCCGGTGCGGTCCGCCACCTGGTCGCAGAGGAGCGCCAGGGCGGCCTTCGCGGAGCAGTCCGGCAGCGGCGCGAGCAGCGCCCGCGCCTCCTCGGCCCGGCGCAGGGTCTCGGCGCGGGCGCGCTCCAGCGCGGGGTGGGCGCGCAGCAGGCGCAGCGCCTCGGCGTGCAGGGCGTCGTCGGAGAGGTCCTGGTCGAGCAGTTCGCGCAGCCGGGCGTCGTCCGGGTCGTCCGGGTCCGCGGGCATCTGCCGGAGCAGCAGGGTCGGCAGGGTCGGCACGCCCTCGCGCAGGTCGGTGCCCGGGGTCTTGCCCGACTCGTGGCCGTCGCTGGCGATGTCGAGCACGTCGTCGGCCAGCTGGAAGGCGATGCCGATCCGCTCGCCGAACTCGCCGAGGACGTCCACCAGCTCGCGCTCGACGCCGGCCATCAGCGCTCCTATCCGGCAGGAGACGGCGATCAGCGAGCCGGTCTTGCCCTCCAGGACGTCCAGGTAGTGCAGCAGCGGGTCCATGTCCGGGCCGGGGCCGCGGGTCTCCAGGATCTGCCCGGTGACCAGCCGCTCGAAGGCCTCGGCCTGCATCCGCACGGCCTCCGTGCCGAGGTCCGCGAGCACCCGGGAGGCGCGGGAGAACAGGAAGTCGCCGGTCAGGATGGCGACCGAGTTGTCCCAGCGGGAGTTGGCGCTCGGGGCGCCCCGGCGCACCGGCGCCTCGTCCATCACGTCGTCGTGGTACAGGGTGGCCAGGTGGGTCAGCTCGACCACCACGGCCGCGGGCACCACGCCGGGCGCCCCCGGGTCGCCGAACTGCGCGGCCAGCAGCAGGAGCAGCGGGCGGAAGCGCTTGCCGCCGGCTTCGAGGAGGTGGCTGGCGGTGACGTTGATGAAGGGGACGTCGCTCTTGACGACCTCGCCCAGCGCCGCCTCCACCGCGTCCAGTCCGGCCTGGACGTCGCGGGTCAGGTCGCGGTCCTGCACGCTGAGCCCGAAGGGTTCCACGACGGTCACGAAGACCACTCCTCTGTCCCTGGTCGATCTAGCGGCCTGGTCCCTGAGTGCCGCCGCTGGCCATACAGGCAGGGTATCCGGTCGCGAGTGGATCACTGCACGGGCGTGCGGATCCTGTCATGATCGGGCCTGATGCCCTGGTCAGGGCGGCTTCGCGGGCCGGCCGGCGGTGGGGGCGAATTCGGCTGGAAACACGGGTCGGAGAGTTCCGGAAACTCCCGGCCCCGGCTCCGACAAAGGCCCGTCCGGGCCGCGCGGACTGGGCGCGGCCCGGACGGGGCCCTGGTCGGGAGCGGTGGACGCCGAGGTCAGCGCACGAACAGCGAGGCCTTGGAGGCGAGGTCCAGGAAGTACTGCGGCAGCAGTCCCAGCCCGAGGGTGACCAGCACCCCCACCCCGATCGCGGTGGCCGTGAAGGCGCTCGGGATCACCACCGTGGGGCCGCCCGGCTGCGGGTCCGAGAAGAACATCAGCACGATGACCCGGATGTAGAAGAACGCGGCGACCGCCGAGCTCAGCACGCCGACGACCACCAGCGGGGTCGCCCCGCCGCTGGCCGCGGCCTGGAACACCGCGAACTTCCCGGTGAACCCGGAGGTCAGCGGGATCCCGGCGAAGGCCAGCAGGAAGAGCGCGAACACCGCCGCGACCAGCGGCGAGCGCCGCCCGAGCCCGGCCCAGCTGGACAGGTGGGTCGCCTCCCCCTTGGAGTCGCGCACCAGCGTCACCACCGCGAAGGCACCGAGCGTCACGAAGGAGTACGCCAGCAGGTAGAACAGCACCGAGGAGATGCCCTGCTTGTTGACGGCGATCACGCCGGTCAGGATGAACCCGGCGTGCGCGATCGAGGAGTACGCCAGCAGGCGCTTGACGTCCTGCTGGGTGACCGCGAGCACCGCGCCGACGACCATGGTCAGGACCGCCACGCCCCACATCACCGGCCGCCAGTCCAGCCGCAGGCCGGGGAAGGCCACGTAGAACAGCCGCAGGAAGGCCCCGAAGGCCGCGACCTTGGTGGCCGCCGCCATGAAGCCGGTCACCGGGGTCGGCGCGCCCTGGTAGACGTCCGGCGTCCAGGAGTGGAAGGGCACCGCGGCGACCTTGAACAGCAGGCCGACCGCCAGCATCGCCAGCCCGGTCAGCACCAGCGCGTCGCTCTGGGTGGTGCTCAGCTGCGCCGGGGTGGTCATCGCCTTGCCGGAGATGACGTCCCCGATGTCGCCGAGCCGCACGCTGCCCGCGTAGCCGTACAGCAGCGCGGTGCCGAACAGGAAGAACGCCGAGGCGAAGGCACCGAGCAGGAAGTACTTGACCGCCGCCTCCTGGGAGAGCAGTCGGCGGCGCCGGGCCAGCGCGCACAGCAGGTACAGCGGCAGCGAGAAGACCTCCAGCGCCACGAACATGGTCAGCAGGTCGTTGGCGGCGGGGAACAGCAGCATGCCGCCGACCGCGAACATGGTGAGCGGGAAGACCTCGCTGGTGGCGAAGCCGGCCCGGACCGCGGCCCGCTCCTGCTCGCCGCCGGGGGTGGCGGCGGCCTGGGCGGCGAAGGCGTCGGCGGGCAGGCCGCCGGCCCTGGGCTCCAGCCGCCGCTCGGCGTAGGTGAGCACCGCGACCACGGAGGCCAGCAGGATCACGCCCTGGAGGAACAGCGCCGGGCCGTCCATCGCGACGGTCTCCATGGCCAGCAGGTCGATCCTGGTGAAGCCGTGGCTCTGCACGGCCAGCACCACCACGGCGACGAAGGCGCCGACCAGCCCGCCCAGGGCCAGCGTCACCTGCGTCCAGTGCCGGTAGCGGCGGGGCACGAAGGCCTCGACCAGGACACCGGCCACGGCGGCCGCGAACACCACGAGCATCGGGGAGAGCTGTCCGTACTCGATGTGCGGCGCCGGGATGCTGGGGGTGTTGCCGCCCGCGGCGGCGAGCACGGCGGTGGGGCTCACTTCTGCTCACCTCCTGGGGTGGCGGCGACCGGGTGGGCCGGTGCCGGATCGGTCTGGTGGACCTGCGAGAGCGTCGCGTTCACCGCGGGGTCTACCAGGTCGGTGAGCGGCTTGGGGTAGACGCCGAGCAGGATGGTCAGCGCCACCAGCGGGCCGACCACGGCGAGTTCGCGGGCCTTGAGGTCCGGCATCGTGCGCACCCTGTCCCGCACCGGGCCGGTCATGGTGCGCTGGTACAGCAGCAGGGCGTACAGCGCGGCCAGCACGATGCCGAAGGTGGCCACCACGCCGATCGCCGGGTACCGGGTGAAGGTGCCCACCAGGACCAGGAACTCGCTGACGAACGGGGCGAGCCCGGGCAGCGACAGGGTGGCCAGGCTGCCGATCAGGAACGTCCCGGCGAGCACCGGGGCGACCTTCTGCACACCGCCGTAGTCGGCGATCAGCCGCGAGCCGCGACGGGAGATCAGGAAGCCGGCCACCAGCATCCACGCCGCCGTGGAGAGTCCGTGGTTGACCATGTACAGGGTCGCACCGCTCTGCCCCTGGCTGGTCAGGGCGAAGACGCCCATGATGATGAAGCCGAAGTGCGAGATCGACGCGTACGCCACCAGGCGCTTGATGTCCTTCTGGCCGACCGCCAGCAGCGCGCCGTAGACGATCCCGACCAGGGCGAGCACCAGGATCGCCGGGGCGAAGGTCTTCGAGGCGTTCGGGAACAGCCCGAGGCAGAAGCGCAGCATCGCGAAGGTGCCGACCTTGTCCACCACGGCGGTGATCAGCACCGCCGTCCCGGCGGTGGACTCGCCCATCGCGTTCGGCAGCCAGGTGTGCAGCGGCCACAGCGGGGCCTTCACCGCGAAGGCGAAGAAGAAGCCCAGGAAGAGCGCCTTCTCCGCGGTGCCGCTCAGCTGGAGCCGGCCGTCGGCGATCGCCGAGGTCAGCGTCGGCAGGTCGAAGGTGCCGAAGCCCTGGTCCTGCGCGATCACGTACAGGCCGATCACGGCGGCCAGCATCACCAGGCCGCCGAGCAGGTTGTAGAGCAGGAACTTCACGGCCGCGTACGAGCGCTGGCGCGCCGACTCCGGGCCGCCCGCGCGGTCCCCGAAGCCCCCGATCAGGAAGTACATCGGGATCAGCATGGCTTCGAAGAACACGTAGAACACGAAGACGTCGGTGGCGTAGAAGGAGACGACCACCATCGCCTCCACCGCCAGGATCAGGGCGAAGAAGGCCTGGGTGCGGCGCTTGTTCTCGAAGGTGCCGTCGGGCCCGGCCGGCGCCGGGTCGGCGTCGTGCCAGGAGGCGAGGATCACCAGCGGTACGAGCACCGCGGTGAGCAGGGCCAGCACGGCGCCGATGCCGTCCACGCCGAGCGAGAAGGTGATGCCGAAGGAGCGGATCCAGCTGTACGACTCGTTCAGCTGGAAGCGGGCGCCGTGCGGGTCGAACCGCGTCGCCACCACCGCGGCCAGCACCAGGGTGACGGCCGAGGCGCCCAGCGCGACGGCCTTGGTGGTCCTGCGCCGGCTCTCGGAGGCCCCGGCGGGCAGCGCGGCCGTCAGCACCGCGCCGGCCGCCGGGACGGCGCAGGTGGCGGTCAGAAGGACGCTCATGCCCGCTCCCCCCAACGGATATCAGGACGAGTCATCACGTGGACCTCATCAGGAGAGTCGTGGCGACCAGCACCAGCGTGCCGCCGAACATGGAGAGCGCGTACGAGCGGACGAAGCCGTTCTGGACCCGCCGCAGCCGGCCGGAGAGCCCGCCGATCGCGGCGGCCAGGCCGTTGACCACGCCGTCCAGGCCGCGGCTGTCGAAGAAGACCAGCGCGGCGGCGAGCGCCGAGCCCGGCCGCACCAGCACCGCGTGGTTGAAGTCGTCCTGCAGCAGGTCGCGGCGGGCGGCCCGGGTGAGCGGGGAGCCGACCGGGGGCACCACCGGGACCGGCGAGCGCCCGTACATCAGGTACGCCAGGCCGACCCCGGCCAGCATGCAGGCCGTGGTCAGCAGGGTGACCGTCAGCGGGGCGAGCGGGGAGCTGCCCTCGTCGTGCCCGGTGACCGGCTCCAGCCACTTCAGGAAGGAGTCGTTGAAGGCGAACAGCCCGCCCGCGAAGACCGAGCCGAAGGCCAGCAGGACCATCGGGACGGTCATCGTCGCGGGCGACTCGTGCGGGTGCGGGGCGTTGCCGGCCTCGTCCGTCCGCCAGCGCTTCTCGCCGAAGAAGGTCAGCACCATCACCCGGGTCATGTAGAACGCGGTGACCGCCGCGCCGACCAGCGCGCACAGCCCCAGGACCCAGCCCTCGGTGCCGCCCTTGGCGAAGGCCGCCTCGATGATCTTGTCCTTGGAGAAGAAGCCGGACAGGCCCGGGAAGCCGATGATCGCCAGGTAGCCGAGGCCGAAGGTGACGAAGGTGACCGGCATGTACTTCCGCAGGCCGCCGTAGTGGCGCATGTTCACCTCGTCGTCCATGCCGTGCATGACCGACCCGGCGCCGAGGAACAGCCCGGCCTTGAAGAAGCCGTGGGTCACCAGGTGCATGATCGCGAAGGCGTAGCCGATCGGGCCGAGCCCGGCCGCCAGCACCATGTAGCCGATCTGCGACATGGTCGAGCCGGCCAGCGCCTTCTTGATGTCGTCCTTGGCGCAACCGACGACCGCACCGAACAGCAGCGTGACCGCGCCGACCACCACCACGGCGGTCTGCGCGTCCGGCGCCAGGTCGAAGACGGCCGAGGAACGGGTGATCAGGTAGACGCCCGCGGTCACCATGGTGGCCGCGTGGATCAGCGCCGAGACCGGGGTCGGGCCCTCCATCGCGTCCCCGAGCCAGGACTGCAGCGGCACCTGCGCCGACTTGCCGCAGGCCGCCAGCAGCAGCATCAGCCCGATCGCCGTCAGCTTGCCCTCGCTCGCCTGGTGCGCCCCGCCGAAGACCGGGTCGAAGGCGAAGGAGCCGAACTCGGCGAACATCAGCATGATCGCGACGGACAGGCCCACGTCGCCGACCCGGTTGACGATGAAGGCCTTCTTCGCCGCCGTCGCCGCGCTCGGCTTGTGCTGCCAGAAGCCGATCAGGAGGTACGAGGCCAGGCCCACGCCCTCCCAGCCGAAGTACAGCAGCAGGTAGTTGTCCGCGACCACCAGCAGCAGCATGGCGGCCAGGAAGAGGTTGAGGTACGCGAAGAAGCGGCGCCGGCGCTCGTCGTGCGCCATGTAGCCGACCGAGTAGAGGTGGATCAGCGTGCCGACACCGGTGATCAGCAGGACGAAGGTCATCGACAGCTGGTCGAGCCGGAAGGAGACGTCGGCCTGGAAGCCGTTCACCGGGATCCAGCTGAACAGGTGCCGGGTGACGGCCCGGTGCTCGGCGTCCCGGCCGAGCATGTCCGAGAACAGCGCCAGGCCGAAGCCGAACGAGAGCGCCGCGAGGGCGGTGGCCAGCCAGTGGCCGTACCGGTCCAGCGCCCGGCCGCCGAGCAGCAGCAGGGCGGCACCGGCCAGTGGGGCCGCCACCAGCAGCGGAATGAGAGAGTTCACCGAGGCCCTCCGCCTACAGCTTCATCAGGTTGCTGTCGTCGACCGAAGCGGAGTGCCTGGTCCGGAAGATGGAGACGATGATGGCGAGGCCGACCACGACCTCGGCCGCCGCGACCACCATCGTGAAGAACGCGATGATCTGGCCGTCCAGGGTCCCGTGCAGCCGGGAGAAGGTCACCAGGGCGAGGTTCGAGGCGTTCAGCATCAGCTCCACGCACATGAACAGCACGATCGCGTTGCGCCGCACGAGCACCCCGGCCGCGCCGATGGTGAACAACAGCGCCGACAGGTAGAGGTAGTTGACCGGGTTCACTCCGCGCCCTCCTCGCCGGCCGGGTGGTTCACGTCGTTCGCCGGCACCGGGCCGCCGTTGGCGGGCACCCGCTCGCCGTTCACCGGCACCCGCTCGCCGTTCGCCGGCACCGGCTCCAGCGACTTGCGCGGGGACGCCACCGGCGGGCGCTGCGAGGACGGCCGGCCCAGCCAGTCGGCCGTGGAGTTCTCCAGCTCCGCCATCCGCCGGAGCATCGCCTGGCTGACGTCCCGGACCTGGCCGCGCTCGCGCAGCGTCGCCATCACCGAGTCCTCGGCGACCGTGCCGTCCGGCAGCAGCCCCGGGACGTCCACCGCGTTGTGCCGCGCGTACACGCCCGGCGCCGGCAGCGGCGGCACCTGGATGTTGTCCCTGATCCGCTGCGCCGCCAGCTCGCGCTGCGTCTTCGGCGCCGTCACGTGCTCCCGGTGCGTCAGCACCATCGCGCCGATCGCCGCCGTGATCAGCAGCGCGCCGGTGACCTCGAAGGCCCACACGTAGCGGGTGAAGATCAGCCGGGCCAGGCCCGGCACGTTCCCCTCGGCGTTCGCCTCGGACAGCCCGGTGAAGTGGTTCAGCCGCGCGTTGGCGATCCCGGCGATCAGCAGTACGCCGAAGCCCAGCCCGCAGAGCGCCGCGGCGAACCGCTGGCCCTTCAGGTGCTCCTTCAGGGAGTCCTCGCTGGTGACGCCGACCAGCATCACCACGAACAGGAACAGCATCATGATCGCGCCGGTGTAGACCACGATCTGTACCACGCCCAGGAACACCGCGCCCTGGGCCATGTAACAGACCGCCAGCGCCAGCATGGTGGCCGCCAGGCAGAGCGCGCTGTGCACGGCCTTGCGCATCAGCACCATGCCGAGCGCGCCGCCGACCGCGACCACCGCGAGCACCCAGAACTGGACGGCCTCGCCCGTCGAGGTCGTCCCGGTCGCCGCTTCCGCCAGCTCCGCGATCACTGCTGCACCTCCTTCTCCCGGTCGGTGCGCTCCTGCCGGACCGTGCCCGGCGCGGCGGCGGTGATCTCGCCCCGGTAGTACGCGCCCTCGTCGGTGCCAGGGAAGATCGCGTGCGGGGTGTCGACCATGCCCTCGGACAGGCCCACCAGCAGCTGCTCCTTGGTGAAGATGAGGTCCCGCCGGGAGGAGTCGGCCAGCTCGTACTCGTTGGTCATGGTCAGCGCCCTGGTCGGGCAGGCCTCGATGCACAGCCCGCACAGGATGCAGCGGGCGTAGTTGATCTGGTACACCGCGCCGTAGCGCTCGCCCGGGGAGTAGCGCTCCTCGTCCCGGTTGTCCGCGCCCTCCACGTAGATCGCGTCGGCCGGGCAGGCCCACGCGCACAGCTCGCAGCCGACGCACTTCTCCAGGCCGTCCGGGTGCCGGTTCAGCTGGTGGCGGCCGTGGAAGCGCGGAGCGGTGGGCTTCTTCTGCTCCGGGTACTGCTCGGTGAGCCGCTTCTTGAACATGGCCTTGAAGGTCACGCCGAAGCCGGCGGCCGGGCCGAGGATCGACGGGCGGTCGGCCCGCTCGCCGCGGCCCGTACGATCGGACTGGTCGGACATGTCGGTTCAGCTCCCTTCGGAATGGTCGGCCCCGTTGAGGGCGTCCTGGAGTTGTTTCGGGGCCCGGCTGGGCCGGCGCGGAACCGGCGGGAGCGTCTGACCGGGCAGCGGCGGGACGGGGTAGCCGCCCGCCATCGGGTCGAACCCGCCGCCGGCCTCGGCCCGGGAGGCGCCGCCACCGGGCGGGACCGCCTCGGGCTCCGGCTCCTTGCGCAGGAAGTCCCGCACCAGCGCCACCAGCAGCACCGCCCCGACCGGGGCGCCCACGTACAGCACCACCTGGCCGAAGCCGTAGCCCTCGTTGCGCAGGGCCCGCACGCTCGCGATCAGCACCAGCCACACCAGCGAGACCGGGATCAGCACCTTCCAGCCCAGCTTCATGAACTGGTCGTAGCGGAGCCGGGGCAGCGTGCCGCGCAGCCAGATGAAGAAGAACAGCAGCAGCTGGATCTTCAGCGTGATCCACAGCATCGGCCACCAGCCGTGGTTGGCGCCCTCCCAGAAGGTCGACACCGGCCACGGGGCCCGCCAGCCGCCCAGGAAGAGGGTCGAGGCCACCGCCGAGACCGTCACCATGTTCACGTACTCGGCCAGCATGAACATCGCGAACTTCAGCGAGGAGTACTCGGTGTTGAAGCCGCCGACCAGCTCGCCCTCGGCCTCCGGCAGGTCGAACGGCGCCCGGTTGGTCTCCCCGACCATCGCGATGATGTAGACGATGAACGACACCGGCAGCAGCGCCGCGAACCAGGTCGGCTGCTGGTGCGCCACGATCTCCGAGGTCGACATCGAGCCCGAGTAGATGAACACCGCCGCGAAGGACAGGCCCATCGCGATCTCGTAGCTGATCATCTGCGCGGACGAGCGCAGTCCGCCCAGCAGCGGGTACGTCGAACCCGAGGACCAGCCCGCCAGCACGATGCCGTAGATGCCCACCGAGGCCGTCGCCAGGACGTACAGCAGGGCGACCGGGAAGTCGGTCAGCTGGAGCGGCGTGCGGGTGCCGAAGACCGACACCTCGTTGCCGGGCGGGCCGAAGGGGATCACCGCGAAGGCCATGAACGCGGGGATGGCGCAGACGATCGGGGCCAGGATGTAGACCACCTTGTCCGAGCCCTTGACCACCAGGTCTTCCTTGAGCGCCAGCTTCACGCCGTCGGCCAGCGACTGCAGCAGGCCCCACGGGCCGTGCCGGTTGGGCCCGATGCGCAGCTGCATCCAGGCCACCACCTTGCGCTCCCAGACGATCGCGACCAGCACCGTCAGGACCAGGAAGGCGAAGCAGAACACCGCCTTCAGCAGCACCAGCCACCACGGGTCCTGCCCGAAGAAGTGGAGCGTCTCGTACGGCTGCCCAGTCATCGGTCCTCCCCTTCGGCCGCCGCCCGCCCGGCGGCCGCGCCGGTCCGGTCCTGGGCGGCTGCGGGCTCCTGCGCGGCCTGCGGTGCGGGGGCCGGGTCCGACGCCGGCGCGGCCTGCGGACCGTGTTCGGCCGTCGGCTCGGGTACCGGCTCGGCGCCTGGCGCCGGCGCGGGGTCCGGTGCCGCCGCGGGTTCCGGCGCGGGTTCCGGCGCCGGAGCGGCCCCCGGTACCGGCTCCGGCTCGGCCGCGGCGATCGTGACCAGGTGGCCGACGGTGGTGCCGAGCGCGCGGTGGGCGCCGCCCGGCGTGGAGTCCAGCGGAGCCCAGACCGTGCGGTCCGGGATCGAGTCGGTGACCTCCAGCGGCAGGGTCAGCGAACCGGCCGGGCCGGTCAGCCGCAGCGCTCCGGCCGCCTCGGCGCCGATCTCCTTCGCCGTCTCCGGCGAGATCCGGGCCACCGCCCGGTGCCGGGTGCCCGCCAGGTGCGGGTCCCCCTGCTGCAGCACGCCGTTGTCCAGCAGCAGGCGCCAGCCCGCCAGCACCGCCTGGCCCGCGGCCGGACGGGGCAGCAGGCCCGGGTGCGCCGCCGGGTCGGCCGTGCGGTCGCCCGTCCAGGGGGCGAAACGGTCCAGCTCCAGCCGGGCGGCCCGGACGTCCGGCAGGCCCAGCCGGTGGCCCAGTGCGTCGGCCAGCATGCTCAGCACCCGCAGGTCGGACTGGAGGTGACGGCCCATCTGCTGGTCCGGCTTGAGCGCGGACTCGAACATCCGCACCCGGCCCTCCCAGTCCAGGAAGGTGCCGGCCTTCTCCGCCACCGCCGCCACCGGCAGCACCACGTCGGCGCGCGCCGTCACGGCCGATGGGCGCAGCTCCAGCGACACCAGGAACGGCACCGCCGCGAGCGCCTCGTCGGCCAGCGCCGGATCCGGCAGGTCGTCCGGGTCCACGCCGCCGACCAGCAGCGCGTCCAGCTCGCCGACCGCGGCCGCGGCCAGGATCCCGTCGGTGTCCCGGCCCGGCCGGGACGGCGGTTCGGCCCCGCCCCAGACGGCGGCCGCCTCCGCCCGGGCCGCCGGAACGGCCACCGGACGGCCGCCGGGCAGCAGGCCGGGCAGCGCACCCGCCTCGACCGCCCCGCGCTCACCGGCCCGGCGCGGCACCCAGGCGAGCCTCGCGCCCGTCGCGTGCGCCAGCCGCAGCACCGCCGTCAGCCCGCCCGGCACGGCCGCCAGCCGCTCGCCCGCCAGGATCACCGCGCCCGGGGTGCGCAGCAGTTCGGCCGCCCGGCCCGCGGCGTCGTTCAGCGGCTCGTCCGCCGCGAGCGCCGCGAACCACTCCGGTTCGGTGCCGGGGGCGGCCGGCAGCAGCGCCCCGCGCAGCTTGGCCAGGCCCCGGGAGGCGAACGCGGCGACCGAGAACACCTTCAGGCCCGTCGCCCTGGTCGCCTTGCGCAGCCGCAGGAAGACGATCGGCGACTCCTCCTCCGGCTCGAAGCCCGCCAGCAGCACCACGGGTGCCCGGTCCAGGTCCTGGTAGGCCACGCCGGTGCCGTCCACGTCGACGCCCCGCCCGGCCACCGCGGCGGCCAGGAAGTCCGCCTCCTCGCCGCTGTGCGGGCGGGCGCGGAAGTCCACGTCGTTGGTGCCCAGCACCACCCGCGCGAACTTCCCGTACGCGTAGGCGTCCTCGACCGTCACCCGGCCGCCGGCCAGCACCGCCGCCCGGACCCCGCGCAGCCCCTCGGCCGCCCGGGCCAGCGCCTCCGGCCAGGAGGCGGGCACCAGTTCGCCGTCCACCCGCACCAGCGGGGTGGTCAGCCGGTCGCGCTGCTGGGCGTAGCGGAAGGCGAAGCGGCCCTTGTCGCAGTTCCACTCCTCGTTCACCGCCGGGTCCTCGCCGGCCAGCCGGCGCAGCACCTTGCCGCGCCGGTGGTCGGTGCGCTGGGCGCAGCCCGAGGCGCAGTGCTCGCACACGCTCGGCGAGGAGACCAGGTCGAAGGGGCGGGAGCGGAAGCGGTAGGCCGCCGAGGTGAGCGCGCCCACCGGGCAGATCTGGATGGTGTTCCCGGAGAAGTACGACTCGAAGTCGTCGCCCTCGCCGGTGCCGACCTGCTGGAGCGCCCCGCGCTCCACCAGGTCGATGAACGGGTCCCCGGCGATCTGCTGGGAGAAGCGGGTGCAGCGGGCGCACAGCACGCAGCGCTCGCGGTCCAGCAGCACCTGGCTGCTGATCGGCACCGGCTTCTCGTAGGTGCGCTTCATGCCCTCGAAGCGGGAGTCGGCGGCACCGCTGGTCATCGCCTGGTTCTGCAGCGGGCACTCGCCGCCCTTGTCGCAGACCGGGCAGTCCAGCGGGTGGTTGATCAGCAGCAGCTCCATCACGCCGCGCTGGGCCTTCTCCGCCACCGGCGAGCTGAGCTGGGTGCGCACCACCATGCCCTCGGCCACCGGGATGGTGCAGGAGGCGACCGGCTTGCGCTGGCCCTCGACCTCGACGATGCACTGGCGGCAGGCGCCGGCCGGGTCGAGCAGCGGGTGGTCGCAGAAGCGCGGGATCTGGGTGCCGATGGTCTCGGCGGCCCGGATCACCAACGTCCCCTTGGGGACGCGCACTTCGACGCCGTCGATGGTGAGCGTGACCAGTTCGACCGCGGTCTCGGAGGCGGTTGGCTCTGTGATCGTCACGCGTGCACCTCCCTTTCGGTGGCGGACTGGTGGCCGGGGCGGGGGCCGTCGGCCCAGACGGTGGAGGCGGCCGGGTCGAACGGGCAGCGGCGTTCGGCCAGGTGCTGCTCGTACTCGGCCCGGAAGTGCTGGAGCGAGGAGACGATCGGGCTGGCCGCACCGTCGCCCAGCGCGCAGAAGGACTTGCCGTTGATGTTGTCGGCGATGTCGAGGAGCTTCTCCAGGTCCCCGTCGACGCCCTCGCCGGCCTCGATCCGCTGGAGCAGCTGGACCAGCCAGTAGGTGCCCTCGCGGCAGGGGGTGCACTTGCCGCAGGACTCGTGGGCGTAGAACTCCGTCCAGCGGGTGACGGCCCGCACCACGCAGGTGGTCTCGTCGAAGACCTGGAGCGCCTTGGTGCCGAGCATCGAGCCGGCCGCCCCGACGCCCTCGTAGTCCAGCGGGACGTCGAGGTGCCGGTCGGTGAACATCGGGGTGGAGGAGCCGCCCGGGGTCCAGAACTTCAGCCGGTGCCCGGGGCGGACGCCGCCGCTGAGGTCGAGCAGCTGGCGCAGAGTGATGCCGAGCGGGGCCTCGTACTGGCCGGGGTTGGTGACGTGGCCGGAGAGCGAGTAGAGCGTGAAGCCGGGCGACTTCTCGGTGCCCAGGGCCCTGAACCACTCCTTGCCGCGGGCCAGGATCGGCGGCACCGAGGCGATCGACTCGACGTTGTTGACCACCGTCGGGCAGGCGTACAGGCCGGCGATGGCCGGGAACGGCGGCCGCAGCCTCGGCTGGCCGCGGCGGCCCTCCAGGGAGTCCAGCAGCGCCGTCTCCTCACCGCAGATGTAGGCGCCGGCGCCGGCGTGCACGGTGATGTCGAGGTCGACGCCGGAGCCGAGGATGTTCCGGCCCAGCAGCCCCGCACCGTACGCCTCGGCGACGGCCGCGTGCAGCCGGCGCAGCACCGGGACGACCTCGCCGCGCAGGTAGACGAAGGCGTGGTCGCAGCGGATCGCGTAGGAGGCGATGATCATGCCCTCGATGAGGGAGTGCGGGTTGGCGAACAGCAGCGGGATGTCCTTGCAGGTGCCCGGCTCGGACTCGTCCGCGTTGACCACCAGGTAGTGCGGCTTGCCGTCGTTCTGCGGGATGAACTGCCACTTCATCCCGGTGGGGAACCCGGCGCCGCCGCGGCCGCGCAGGCCGGCGTCCTTGACCAGGGCGATCACGTCGTCCGGCGGCATGGCGAGGGCCGCCTTGAGGCCCTCGTAGCCGTGGTGGCGGCGGTAGGTGTCGAGCGTCCACGGGCGGCTGTCGTCCCAGGGGTCGGACAGCACCGGGGTGAGCAGCTTCTCGGCCGGCTCGGCGGAGGTCATCACGCTTCGCTCCCTTCGCGGCCGCTGCCCGGCTGGCCGTTGTCCGGTTGGCTGCTGCCCGGCTGACCGTTGCCTGCCTGGCTGCTGCCCGGCTGACCGTTGCCTGCCTGGCTGCTGCCCGGCTGACCGTTGCCTGCCTGGCTGCTGCCCGGCTGACCGTTGCCTGCCTGGCTGCTGCCCGGCTGACCGTTGTCCGGCTGGCCGTTGCTCTCGGGGCGGGGGGATGCCGGGCGGGGGGAGACGACCTTGGTGCCGGGGGTGCCGGGCAGGGCCTCGCCGCGGGCCAGCCGCAGCCCGGCCAGGGAGGGCGCGCCGCCGGCTCCGGACTCGTCGTTGGCGCCCGGGCGCTCGTCCGGGAAGCCGGCCAGGATCCGGGCGGTCTCCTTGAAGCCGCACAGCCGGGCGCCGCGGGTGGGCCGCACCTCGCGGCCGGCCCGCAGGTCGTCGACCAGCTGCCGGGCGCTGTCCGGGGTCTGGTTGTCGAAGAACTCCCAGTTGACCATCACCACGGGCGCGTAGTCACAGGCGGCGTTGCACTCGATGTGCTCGATCGAGACCTCGCCGTCCTCGGTGGTCTCGTTGTTGCGGATGCCCAGGTGCTCCTGGAGCTCGGCGAAGATCTGGTCGCCGCCGAGCACCGCGCACAGGGTGTTGGTGCAGACCCCGACGTGGTACTTCCCGGCCGGGCGGCGCCGGTACATGGTGTAGAAGGTCGCGACCGCGGTGACCTCGGCGGTGGTGAGGTCGAGCTGCTCGGCGCAGAAGCGGATGCCGGTCGGGCTGACGAAGCCCTCCTCGGCCTGCACCAGGTGCAGCAGCGGCAGCAGCGCCGAACGGGCCTGCGGGTAGCGGGCGACCAGCTCGGCGGCGTCGGCGGCCAGCCGGGCGTGCACCTCCTCGGGGTACGGTGCGGCCGGCAGTGCCGGCAGTCCGAGTTCGACGTTGGTCACCGGTCCACGCCTCCCATCACCGGGTCGATCCCGGCCACTGCGACGATCACGTCGGCCACCTGGCCGCCCTCGCACATCGCCGCCATCGTCTGCAGATTGGTGAACGACGGGTCCCTGAAGTGGACCCGGTACGGGCGCGTGCCGCCGTCGCTGACCACGTGCACGCCCAGCTCGCCCTTGGGCGACTCGACCGCCGCGTACGCCTGGCCGACCGGGACCCGGAAGCCCTCGGTGACCAGCTTGAAGTGGTGGATCAGCGCCTCCATCGAGGTGCCCATGATCTTGCGGATGTGGTCGAGCGAGTTGCCCATCCCGTCCGGGCCGACGGCCAGTTGCGCGGGCCAGGCGATCTTCTTGTCGGCCACCATGACCGGGCCGGGCCGCAGCCGGTCCAGGCACTGCTCGACGATCCGCAGGGACTGCTTCATCTCCTCCAGGCGGATCAGGAAGCGGCCGTAGGAGTCGGCGCTGTCCGCGATCGCGACCTCGAAGTCGTAGTCCTGGTAGCCGCAGTACGGGTCGGTCTTGCGCAGGTCGTGCGGCAGGCCGGTGGCCCGCAGGATCGGGCCGGTGGCGCCGAGGGCCACGCAGCCGGGCAGGTCCAGGAAGCCGACGTCGACCAGGCGGGCCTTGAACACCGGGTTGCCGGTGGCGAGTTTGTCGTACTCGTGCATCCGGGAGCGGAAGACCTTGACCGCCTCGCGGATCTGGTCGACCGCGCCGGGCGGCAGGTCCTGGGCGAGGCCGCCGGGGCGCACGTACGCGTGGTTCATGCGCAGGCCGGTGACCAGCTCGAAGACGTCCAGGATCAGCTCGCGGTCCCGGAAGCCGTAGATCATCAGGGTGGTGGAGCCGATCTCCATGCCGCCGGTGGCCAGGCAGACCAGGTGCGAGGAGATCCGGTTGAGCTCCATCATCATCACCCGGATGACGTTGGCGCGGTCCGGGACGTCGTCGGTGATGCCGAGCAGCTTCTCGACCGCCAGGCAGTAGGCGGTCTCGTTGAACAGCGGGGTCAGGTAGTCCATCCGGGTCACGAAGGTGGTGCCCTGCACCCAGTTGCGGAACTCCATGTTCTTCTCGATGCCGGTGTGGAGGTAGCCGATGCCGCAGCGGGCCTCCTTCACCGTCTCGCCGTCGATCTCCAGGATCAGCCGCAGCACCCCGTGGGTGGAGGGGTGCTGGGGGCCCATGTTGACGATGATGCGTTCGTCGTCGGCCCGGCCGACCGCCTCGACCACCTCGCCCCAGTCGCCGCCGGTGACGGTGAAGACCCGGCCCTCGGTGGTCTCGCGGACGTCCGCCGCCTCGGTCTGTTCATCGTGCTGGGTGTTCATCAGCTGTACGACCTCCGCTGGTCGGGAGCCGGGATCTGGGCGCCCTTGTACTCGACGGGGATGCCGCCGAGCGGGTAGTCCTTGCGCTGCGGGTGGCCCAGCCAGTCGTCCGGCATCATGATCCGGGTGAGTGCCGGGTGGCCCTCGAAGACCAGGCCGAAGAAGTCGTAGACCTCGCGCTCGTGCCAGTCGTTGGTCGGGTAGACGCTGACCACGGAGGGGACGTGCGGGTCCGCGTCGGGCGCGGTGACCTCCAGCCGGATCAGCCGGCCGTGGGTGATCGAGCGCAGGTGGTAGACCGCGTGCAGCTCGCGCCCCTTGTCGCCGGGGTAGTGCACGCCGCTCACCCCCAGGCAGAGCTCGAAGCGCAGCGCCGGGTCGTCGCGCAGGATCCGGACGGTCCTCAGCAGGTGGTCGCGCTCGATGTGGAAGGTGATCTCGCCGCGGTCGACCACCGTCTTCCCGATCGCCTCGGCCGGGTCCAGGCCCTGCTCCTCCAGGGCTCCCTCCAGCTCGTCAGCGACCTCGTCGAACCAGCCGCCGTACGGGCGTTCGCTCGGGCCCGGCAGCACGATCGGAGCGGCCAGGCCGCCGAAGCCGGAGGTGTCGCCGCTGCCCTTGGTGCCGAACATGCCCTGGCGCCGGCCGACCACCTCGACCGGGATCTCGCGGACCGGCTGCTCGCGGCGGGTCTCGGGTACCTGGTCGTTCACTGCAGCCGCCCCCGCATCTCGCTGACCGGCGTGGCCTTGAGGGCGAGTGCCTCGCCGAGCTCCTCGGCACGGCGCTTGTTGACGCCCAACGGCTCGTGCTGGATCTTGTCGTGCAGCTTCAGGATGGCGTCCATCAGCATCTCCGGACGGGGCGGACAACCGGGCAGGTAGATGTCCACCGGGACGATGTGGTCGACGCCCTGGACGACCGCGTAGTTGTTGAACATCCCGCCGGACGAGGCGCAGACGCCCATCGAGATGACCCACTTGGGGTTGGGCATCTGGTCGTACACCTGGCGCAGCACCGGGGCCATCTTCTGGCTCACCCGGCCCGCGACGATCATCAGGTCGGCCTGCCGGGGGGAGCCCCGGAAGACCTCCATGCCGAACCGGGCCAGGTCGTAGCGGCCCGCCCCGGTGGTCATCATCTCGATCGCGCAGCAGGCCAGACCGAAGGTGGCCGGGAAGAGTGACGCCTTGCGCACCCAGCCGGCGGCCGTCTCCACCGTCGTGAGCAGAAAGCCGCTCGGCAGCTTCTCCTCGATTCCCATCAGATCCCTCTCAATGCCCTCGAGTCCGCTGATACGTGGGCCGGCTCTGGCTTGTCCGCTCGTTCACAAGCGGGTGCGCAACCGGCGGACGGGTGGGGCCACCACCCCGCGCTCGGACCACCCCGCGCTCAGTCCCACTCCAGGCCGCCGCGCCGCCACACGTAGGCGTACGCGACGAAGACGGTGGCGATGAACAGGAGCATCTCGACCAGCCCGAAGATCCCCAGGGCGTCGAAGGTCACCGCCCAGGGGTAGAGGAAGACGATCTCGATGTCGAAGACGATGAAGAGCATCGCCGTCAGGTAGTACTTGATCGGGAACCGACCGCCGCCCACGGGCTGCGGGGTCGGCTCGATGCCGCACTCGTACGCCTCCAACTTGGCCCGGTTGTAGCGCTTCGGGCCGGTGAGTGAGGCCATCACGACGGAGCCGACCGCGAACGCCGCCGCGATGGCACCGAGTACGAGGATCGGCGCGTAGGCATTCATAGCCCCCGCTCCCTCCGTCCAGTCGTCCTTGACTGCAGATCGGAACCGGCAGGTCACCCTGAGGTGAAGCCGCGTTCCAGTTCCCGAGATCCACCCCATGTGAGGCAGTTCACAAACCCTGGAACGAGCGCATCCTATGCCCGTCGGCTTGTGATCTGCGACACGCAGTTCACCGCCAACTTTGTGATCTACGACACCCTTCGAATGGGATCGAATGCGAACATGCCCAGATTTGTCGACGCAAAGCAGTCAAACGATCACAAGTAGTCGCATTCACTTGTGAAGCGGCTGGTCAGGGGCGTGTTCCTATATCAACTATGCGTCGGCCGGGGCAAATTTCCGGGCGTCATGTTGACGTGTTATAGCGGCTCACTCGCAGGGGTGGCTGGGTGCCGAACGCTCGCTTGACCCTTCGTTCACAAGCGCGCGAGCCGGGCGTCGGGCGGGGTTCCCCTCCCCTTCCGCGGGCGCTCGCTGCCGGGGGTCGGCGGCGCCCTGACCGTGAGGTCGGCGGCGGCCTGGCCGGGCGGGGAGGCCGGGGGCCGGGGGCCGGGCGGGGTTGGGGGCCGGGCGGGGTCGGGGGCCGGGCGGGGGTGGGGCCCCGGCGGAGGCCGGAGGCCCGTCGGGGCGGCCGCGCCGGGGCGGTGGCAGTGGGCTGCCGAGCGCCGGGCGGGGTTGGGCGCCGGGCGGGGTCGGGGTCGGGCGGGGTCGGGGCCGGGCGGGGTCGGGGCCGGCTACTGGCGGGCCATGGCCTGCTCCCAAACCCAGGCCGCGACGCCCACCCGGTTGCGGGCCCCGATCTTGCGCTGGACGTTGGCGAGGTGGTTCTTCACCGTGCCCGGTGAGATGAACAGCCCCGCACCGATCTCGGCATTGGTCGCCCCATCCGCCACCAGCTCGGCGATCTCCCGTTCTCTCGTGGTCAGCTCCTCCGTCGGCCCGGCTTTCGGGTGCGGCCCCGTCGCCGAGGCCGCCCTCGCACCCGGCACCGGCTTCGGCTCCGCCCCCGGGAGGGTCATGTGCCGCAGGAGCCGGACGGTGATCTGCGGACTGATCAACGCGTCCCCGGCCATCGCCGCTCGGACCGCCTCGATCAGCAGCACCGGCCCCGAGCGCTTCAGCAGGAACCCGGCCGCGCCGTGCCGCAGTGCCGTGTGCACGTACTCGTCGAGGTCGAAGGTGGTCACCACGATCACCTTGCACTGGTCGGCCAACTGGCGGGTGACCTCCAGACCGTCGAGCTTCGGCATCCGGATGTCCGCGAGGACCACGTCCGGCCGCAGCCTCCGGGCCTCCGCCACCGCCGCCGCACCGTCCGCCGCCTCCGCGACCACCGCCATGTCCGGCTGGACGTCCAGGATCATCCGGAACGCGCTGCGGATGTCCGCCTGGTCGTCCGCGACCAGGATCCGAACCGGCCCTCTACCACTGCCCATGTCCCGCACCTCTCCCGTCACCGGACCACCCCGGCCTCTACGATCGCGCCGGCGCCGCGCCGGCCTCCTCCAGCGGCAGCACTGCCGTCACCCGCCAGGCCGCTGCCTCGTGCGGACCGGCCTCCAGTGAGCCGCCGAGGGCCTCCACCCGGGCCGCCAGCCCCGGCAGCCCGCTGCCACCGCCCCGGCGCGGCCGCCCCGGCGGGCCCGGTGCCCGACCGTCGTTGGTCACCGTCAGCTCCAGCCGCCCACCGCTGCGGCGGGCCCTGACCTCGACCATCCGCGCAGCCGGGGCGTGCCTCCGGACGTTCGTGAGGGACTCGACCACGATCCGGTGGACGGTGCCCTCCACCTCGCGCGGGACCGGCCCCTCCGGAAGCTCCAGCCGGACCTCGGCGCCGCCCGCCGCCGTGAACCGCTCGGCCACCTCGGCGAGTTCGGCGAGTCCGGCCTGCGGGCCGCGGCCACCGGCCTCCTCGGTGCGCAGCAGCTGTACCGTCCGGTCCAGCGAGGCCAGCGCCCGCTGCCCGGCCTGCTCTATTCGCTGGAACAGCTCGGCCGCACCGGCCGGATCGATCCCCGCCAGATAGGCCCCCGCCTGGGCCTGGGCGACCATCGCACTGACGTCGTGCGCCACGAAGTCGTGCAGGTCGTGGGCGAGTTCGAGCCGCTGCGCGCGCCGGGCCTCCGCCACCGCCCGGTTCCGCCCCTCGTCCAGGCCGCGCAGGTACAGCCCGACCAGGACGGCCGGCAGGGAGAGCATCGATCCGAAGCCGAAGAGGGTGAGCGTGTCCGCGGGCCCCTCGACGAACGCGAACCGGGACGGCCAGAGGGCGACCGCTGCACAGGCCGTCCAGGCCGCCGCCGCGCAGCGCGGACCGTCCTCCGCCCGCAGACTGACGACCACCGCCAGCAGGAGGACGGCCAACTCGGCCAGGCCCAGCAGCCCGGCCCAGCGCTGGCCCTCCGCCCAGCAGCCGAGGAGCCGGACGGCGACCGTGACCGCGACCGACACCGCCCCGAGCACCGCCGTCACGGCCGCCGCCCCGTACCGCCGCCGTGCCGCCCGGGCCGGCGGCACCAGGACCAGGAGGATCCCGGCCAGGAGCTGAGTCATCGTCACCACCTCTTCTCGACTCTTCGACTGCCGTCACACTACGACGGCCGCCGAGTGCCGCGCCTGTGCCGATCGGCATATTTCAAAGGGCGGTTGAGCAGGGCGAACAGCCCGATCGGCATCTGCCGCGAACCCCTCGTGGGCCTCCAGTCTTGAGTCATCGCACCGGCCACGGAGGCCGGGCCGAAGGGAGACCCCGCACCATGTCGAAGCTCGTGATCAACGCCCGTACCGCCCGCCCGGTCGGGGCTGCCGTTCCGGCCGTCCCGCCCGCCCCGCGCTGGGCCCGGGCCGCCGCGAAGGCCGCCGTCCTCGCCGCCGTCCCCTCCGGGCTGTGGCGGATCGCGTTCGGGTTCGGCGTCCCGGTCGGGTTCACCGGCGCGACGGCCGCGGCGTTCGACGCGCACCAGCCGGGCTGGGGCACGGTCTACTGCGTGGCCCTGAGCGCCCTGGCGGAGTCGCTGGCCTTGCTGACCCTGGGCCTGGTCCGGCCCTGGGGGCAGGTGGCCCCCCGATGGATCCCCCTGATAGGCGGCCGTCGGGTCCGGCCGCTCGCCGCGGTCGTCCCGGCGCTGCTGGGCTCGGCGGTGCTCACCTACGCCGGTGCGGCCGCCCTGTTCGGCGGCTGGGCCCGCAACCTGGCCGAGCCGGACTCCCCGCACGGCTTCGCCGCCGTGGTGATGACACTCGCCTACCTGCCCCTGGTCGCCTGGGGCCCGCTGCTCGGCGCGGTCACCCTCGACTACGCCCGCCGGACCTTGCGCAGGCGCCGGTGACGACGGCGGCAGCAGGTCACACTTCGGCCGGCTCGGCGCTCCGCCGAACGGCGTCGGCCCTGCCTTCGTCCCCGACCACGACCACGGCCGCGGCCGACCGCGGTGCGGGGGCGGTGCGCCGGCCCCACTCGGTCGCGACCAGCACCAGGGCCCCGCCGAGCAGGGCGAGCGGGCCCATCCGGTTCCCGGCGAGGGCGATCCCGAAGACGGCGGCCCACAGCGGCTCGGTGCCGAGCAGCAGGCTCACCCGTGAGGGCGACGTGGCCCGCACGGCCCACATCTGGACGAAGAAGGCGAACAAGGTGCAGAACAAGGACAGGTGCAGCAACCAGGCCCACTGGCCGGCCCCGTACGAGCGCGCGACCGTCCAGGGCGCCGGCCCGACCAGAAGCGCGACGACGGCGAACACCCCGGTGGCCACCGCGAGCTGGACCCAGGTGACGGCGAGCATGTCGGTGTCGCGGACGGCGCGGGTGCGGGCCGTCGCCAGGACGTACCCCGAGCGGACGAGGGCGGCGCCCAGCACCAGCAGGTCACCGAGCGCCGGAGGGCGCAGTCCACCGTCACCGGTGAGCAGGGCGACGCCGAGGACGGCGAGTCCCGCGGCTGCGAGGAAGGCCTTCGGCGGCGCCGTCCGGTCGAGGGCACTCTCTCCGAGCGGGGTGAGCACCATCGCAAGGCTGATGATCAGCCCCGCATTGGTCGCGGAGGTGTGCACGGCCCCGTAGGTCTCCAGCAGGAAGATCCCGCTGAGCACCAGCCCCAGGGCGGCGGCGCCGAGCCACTCGGCGCGGTTCAGCCTCCGCAGGGCGCGCCGGGCGACCAGACCGAGCAGCGGCAGCACCAGGCCGAAACGCAGCACCAGCATCGCCACGGCCGTCCCGGGTTCGGCCACCCGCTGGACGGCGAGGAAGCTCGACCCCCACACCACGGCCACGAGCAGGACCGGAAGATCACGAAGGGCCGACGAGGGCACACCCTCGGACGGGCCGGACAAGGAGACTGGCATGCGGAAGACCCCTCCGAACGGACGGAACCGGCAGGCGCGAGTACCGTACGGCGTCGGACGGACCCAGGGTCCGGGCGGAAGGCCCGGCGGTGGACGGGGCGGAGCGCGGAGCAGCGAGGCGCAATCCTCGCGCACCGGACCGCCGGTGATCAATGCCCGGCACGGGCACGGGTGGGTCAGGCGGCGAGCAGACCGTTCGCCCCGGCGATCGCCTCGATGTCGGCCGGGGTCCCGGACATGATGGTGCGGACGTGCTCGGTGACCAGCTCGGTCGGCCAGTTCCACCAGGCCGCACGGAGCAGGCGCTCGGTGTCGGCGTCGTCGAAACGGCGCCGGATCGGACGGGCGGGGTTGCCGCCGACGACGGTGTACGGCTCGACGTCGGAGGTGACCATCGCTCCGGCCGCGATGATCGCGCCGTCGCCGATCCGGACGCCGGGCAGGACGGTGGCCCCGTGGCCGAACCAGACGTCGTTGCCGACCACCGTGTCGCCCCGGCTGGGCAGGCCCGTGACGATGTCCAGGGTCCGCTCGGTCCAGCTGCCGCCGAACATCGTGAAAGGGAAGGTGGAGACGCCGACGGTCGGGTGGGCCGCACCGGCCATCAGGAAGCGGGTGCCGGTGGCGATCGCACAGTACCTGCCGATCACCAGCCGCTCGGGGCCGTAGGCGTAGAGGACGTTGCGCTCCTCGAAGCGGGTGGCGCCGTCGGGGTCGTCGAAGTAGGTGTACTCGCCGACCTCGATCCGCGGATCGGTGACGAGCGGGCGCAGCAGGACGACCCGGTCGTGGCCGGCCAGCGGGTGGAGGGAGGTGGGGTCGGGGGTGGTGGTGGCAGTCAAGCGGGCTCCTCTCGTAATGCGACTCAGGTCGCATTACGATGAGCATGGCACGGCCGCCACCCCACGGCAAGACTTAATGCGACTGGAGTCGACTTTGACCGACGACACCCACCCCTCGCCGGAGCCCCGCACCCCCACCCCGCGCCCAGGCGGCCGCAGCGCCCGGGTCCGGGCGGAGGTGGTCGCCGCCACGCTCGCCGAGGTCACCGAGAAGGGGTACGACGGACTCACCGTCGAGGCGGTCGCCACCCGCTCCGGCGTGCACAAGGCCACCCTCTACCGGCGCTGGGGCGGGGTGGACGGCCTGGTCGCCGACGCCCTGACCGCCTCCGCCGACCAGCCCTGGCCCCTGCCCGACACCGGCGACCTCCGGCAGGACCTCCGCCGGATCACCCAGGAGGTGTTCAGCGTCTTCACCGACCCGGAGCTCGGCCCCACGCCCACCGCGCTGATCTCCGCCGCCCAGCGCTCGGACACCGGCGCGGCCGCCCTGCGCGCCTTCTTCGCAGCCCGCCACCGCCAGGCGGCCGAAGTGGCGGAACGGGCCGTCGCCCGGGGCGAGCTGCCCGCCGGAACGGACGGCGCCGAGGTGGTCCGGGCCGCGACCGCGCCGCTCTACTACCGCCTGTTCGTCTCCGGCGAACCGCTGGACGCCCGCACCGCCGAGCGGGCCGCCGACGCCGCCGCCCTGGCCGCCCGCGCCGGGCTCTTCACCCCCACCACAACCGCCTCGGAGGAGAACTGACAAAGCATCACGGCCCTACCGCCCGGTGAGCCACGGCCGCCTCAACCCCTACCGCATCCCCATCCGGCCGTGGATGATGCACCCATGACAATCCAGCCGTCCACCACCCCCCGGAAGGCCCGTCACGTGAAGCGCACCCACTGGGCGCTGGTCGCCGCCGCCACCGTCCTCCCGCTCCTGGCGAGCACCGGCACCGCCATCGCGGACACCCCCGCGACCGCAGCCCCCGCCCCCGCCGCCGGTTGCACCTACACACCGGCCGTCCCGGCCGACAACTTCAAGGGCATCCCGGTGTTCGACGCCAAGAAGGCGGCGAAGCCCTACCGCGCGACCCTGCGGACCAGCCAGGGCCGGATCACCTTCGAGGCACTGACCGACAAGGCGCCATGCACCACCTTCTCGTTCCGGTTCCTCGCCGAGCACGACTACTTCGACCGGAGCCACTGCCACCGCCTCACCACCCAGCGGATCTACGTCCTCCAGTGCGGTGACCCGACCGGCACGGGCAGCGGCGGTCCGGGCTACTCCTTCCCGGACGAGAACCTGACCGGCGCCACCTACCCGGCCGGCACGGTGGCCATGGCCAACGCCGGCCCGAACACCAACGGCAGCCAGTTCTTCTTCGTCTGGAAGGACACCAAGCTCTCCCCCGCCTACACCCCGTTCGGCCGGATCACCGCCGGCTTGGACGTCCTCCAGAAGATCGCCGCCGGCGGCGAGGACGACCAGAACAACCCGGGCGACGGCTTCCCCAACCTCCCGGTGAACATCCGCAACGTGCAGATCAGCGCCCGCTGACCGGGCGGGCCGGACGGCCCCGGCCCGCCACCCGGCCGCCCGCACTCCCGTACGGTGGCAGCACCAACGACACCGCCTGGGAGCAGGAGCAGCACCGCATGGACAGCCGGATCTGGGAGAGCGTCGACCACATGGTCGCTTGGCTGGACGAGAAGGGCACGCAGTCGCCGCAGCAGGAACGGCTGCTGCGGATCCTCAAGCTCTCCGAGGAGGTCGGCGAGGTCGGTGCGGCGGTGATCGGCGCCACCGGCCAGAACCCGCGCAAGGGCGTCACCCACACCTGGGAGGACGTCCAGCACGAGCTCTGCGACGTCGTCTTCGCCGCCCTCGTCGCCCTGAGGACGCTCACCCCCGACGCGGCCCGGGTCTTCGACGAGCGCCTCACCTACGTCGAGCAGCGCTCCGCCGCCTCCCGCCAGGCAGCGCAGGCCGAGACGCAGTAGAGGGCGAAGGAGACGGCGGAGGCGCCCCCGGCACACGCGGAGCCCCCGGCACGGGCGAAGCCCTCGGCGTACGCGGCGCCCCGGGCGGTCGGAGAGGCACGAGCGCCGCTCCGACCGCGACCGGCTCAGGCGTTCGGTGCGACCCGGGCGAGGCCGTTGATCACGCGGTCCATCGCGTCGCCGCCCTGGGGGTCGGTGAGGTTGGCGAGCAGCTTGAGGGTGAAGCGCATCAGCATCGGGTGGGTGAGGCCGCGCTGGGTGGCGATCTGCATCACCTTGGGGTTGCCGATCAGCTTCACGAAGGCACGGCCGAGCGTGTAGTAGCCGCCGTACACGTCCTTGAGGATGCGCGGGTAGGCCTGGAGGGCGCGCTCGCGGCCGCCGTCGGTGACCCGGGCGAGGGCCTGGACGATGACCCCGGCGGCGATCTGGCCGGATTCCATCGCGTAGGCGATGCCCTCGCCGTTGAACGGGTTGACCATCCCGCCCGCATCGCCGACGAGCAGCAGGCCGCGGGTGTAGTGCGGCTGCCGGTTGAAGGCCATCGGCAGCGCGGCGCCGCGGATCGGCTCGGTCATGTTCTCGGGGGTGTAGCCCCACTCCTCCGGCATGCCCGCGCACCAGGCCTTGAGGACCTCGCGCCAGTCCAGCTCGCCGAACGCCGGCGAGGAGTTGAGGATGCCGAGGCCGACGTTGGAGGTACCGTCGCCCATGCCGAAGACCCAGCCGTACCCGGGCAGCAGCTTGCGCTCGCCGCCGCGGGTGTCCCACAGCTCCAGCCAGGACTCCAGGTAGTCGTCGTCGTGGCGCGGCGAGGTGAAGTAGGTGCGGTAGGCGACGCCCATCGGGCGGTCCTCGCGCCGGTGCAGGCCCATGGCGAGCGAGAGCCGGGTGGAGTTGCCGTCGGCGGCGACCACCAGCGGGGCCCGGAAGGTGACCGGCCGCTTCTCCTCGCCGAGCTTGGCGGTGACGCCGACGATCCGGCCGGTGCGCTCGTCCAGGACCGGCCCGCTGACGTTGCAGCGCTCGTAGAGCCGCGCCCCGGCCTTCTCGGCCTGACGCGCCAGCAGCTCGTCGAAGTCGGCGCGCTTGCGCACCAGGCCGTAGTCCGGGAAGGAGGACAGCTCGGGCCAGTCCAGCTCCAGCCGGACGCCGCCACCGATGATGCGCAGGCCCTTGTTGTGCAGCCAGCCGTTCTCGGTGGAGACGTCGATGCCCATGTCCACCAGCTGCTTGGTGGCGCGCGGGGTCAGACCGTCACCGCAGACCTTCTCGCGCGGGAAGGCGGTCTTCTCCAGCAGCAGCACGTCCAGACCGGCCTGGGCCAGGTAGTACGCGGTGGTGGAACCGGCCGGGCCCGCACCGACCACGATGACGTCGGCCGTGCTCTCCACGGGGCTGTCCGGCTTCGTCAGATCGGCTGCGGTCTCGGACACGTGGGCACACTCCTGGAACTGCGGCGGGGGGACGGCGGCTCTGTCTCCGGCAGTCTAGTTCCGCTCACGCCACCGGATGCGCGCCCGCCCCCGACCGCGTCCCGACCGCGTCCCGACCGCGTCCCGGACGCCGCCGGCGCACCACCGGACCCGCCACCGCCGACCCGACGGCCACCGGCCCCGACCCGACCCCACCACCGCCACGGGGCCCGACCGCCGCCGGCCCCGCCCAGGGCTATCCGACCTTGTAGGCCCGGTGCAGCGCGACGATCCCGCCGGTCAGGTTCCGCCAGGCGACCTTCGACCAGCCGTTGTCCTGGAGCCTGGCAGCCAGCCCCGGCTGGTCCGGCCAGGCCCGGATGGACTCGGCGAGGTAGACGTACGCCTCCGGGTTGCTGCTGACGGCGGTCGCCACCGGCGGCAGCGCACGCATCAGGTACTCGGTGTAGACCGTCCGGAACGGCGTCCAGGTGGGGGTGGAGAACTCGCAGATCACCAGCTTGCCGCCGGGCTTGGTGACCCGGTGCATCTCGCGCAGCGCCGCGTCGGTGTCCTGGACGTTGCGCAGCGCGAAGGAGATCGTCACCGAGTCGAAGGTGTCGTCCGCGAACGGCAGCCGGGTGGCGTCGCCCGCGGTGAGCGCCAGCTCGGGGTGGCGCTGCTTGCCCTCGGTGAGCATGCCGACCGAGAAGTCGCACGGGACGACCCGCGCACCGGCCTCGACGAAGGGCAGGGAGGAGGTGCCGGTACCGGCGCCGAGGTCGAGCACGAGGTCCCCCGGCCCGGCGGCCACCGCCTCGGCCACCGCCCGGCGCCAGGCGCGGGCCTGGCCGAGGGAGAGCACGTCGTTGGTGCGGTCGTACTTGGCCGCGACGTCGTCGAACATGGCGGCGACTTCGTGCGGCTGCTTGTCCAGAGAGGCTCGGGTCACGCCCCCCATTGTTCACCCTCACACGGACGTCCCGACCAACGGGGCACGCCGCCTCCGACACGCGCCCTGGAGCCGCCCCGACCACCGCCCCCGCCGCGCGCCCCGGCGCCGCCCCCGGAGCGGCCGCCCGACCCCGGACCCGCCACCCGACCACCGACCCCGCCGCACGCCACCCCGGCCCCGGCCCGCCCGTGCCCCCGCCCGTGCCCGTGTCCCCGCCCCCGCCCGCACCTGCGGCGCAGGACAGGCACCACCGGCCCCGGTCAGTGCTGGGCGCGCCGCCCGCCCGCACGGCGCCGCCGGCGGGACCGCTTGCCGTGGGTTATCGCGGGCATCCCGTCCGCGATCGCCCCCGTCGCCAGGGCCAGGTTGGCGGCCAGCCTGCCCTGCCCGGCGCGGCCCGCGAGGGCCTTGTGGTGCCGCCGGATGCGCAGCACGCAGATCACGAAGAGCACGACGGCCACCGGCACGCTGAACCGGGCCAGCCCCACGCCGACCGGCTGCGGGTAGGTGTCGCCGCAGATCCGCACCGCGCCCGGGTCGTCGGCGGCGTGCTCCAGGCAGACCGGGTCGCCGACCTTGGCGCCGTCCGAGAGCGGCAGCGCGGCCGCGGTGCGCGACTCCCCGGCGGCCCGGTAACTGACCGCGCTGTAGGTGCCGCCACCGGTCGGGAGCTGGGTGATCACCCCCTCGACTCTCACCGGGTGCGCCTCGATCCGGTCGGCCTGGTCGGCCTGGCGCCAACCCAGCAGGCACATGCCGACGGCCAGCACGGCGCTGAGCACGGCGGCGAGGTACCAACCACGGCCCATCCGCGGGGCGCGCGGCGGGGGAACGGTCGCGGTTCGCATGGTTCCTGTCCTGGCTTGCCTTCGGGGCCGGGGACACGGCCCCGCCGCCCGCGGGCGCGGGCGGTGGTGTGGTGAGGGTACGGAGTGAGCTGTCCGGGATCGTATCCGCTGGCGGGCCCTCAGGTCACGACGGAGGGGCAATCACTCTCCGCCGCCGGGAGCGGAGTTCGGGTGCACACGAAGGAAGTCCCGTGCGCCGCAAGGGAATCGACTTACTGACGAGTACGTCACCTGTCCCGTGGCGGCCGTCTCACCGTCGGCGGTACACCAACCGCCCGCCCAGCACCGTGGCCAGGCACCCGCCCGCCACCGGTGCGGCGGGCGCGCCCTTCTCGCCGGCGAACACCGCGAAGTCCGCCCGGCCCCCGGCCGTCACCCGCCCGTACACGGCATCGGCGAACGGGAGTACGACCAGCGGGTCCACGGACCACGCCCCCTCCCCCGCCTCCGACGGCCCCCCGGGCACCACGGACGCCCCCGGCGACCCGCCGGGGCCCAGCCCCACGACCCCCGACCGTGCCACCGCCGTCCGCACCGCGGCCCGCTCGAAGGGCCCGGCCACCGCCGTCACCCCGCACCCCAGCATCCGCTGGAGCCCGCGGCGCGCACTGGCCCCGCACCGCGCCTCGTCCACGCACCCGACGAGCCCGTCCGCCACCGGATCGAGGCCGACCTCCTCCCGCGGGTCCGGGTGGTACGCGCGTTCCAGCAGCCGGTGCCCGTACGGATGACGCAGTCCGGGCGCCAGGACGGCCGCCCCCCAGTCCCGCACCCGCGCGCCGGGGTGCGCGGCCGCCAGGTCCCGGTACGGCCCGACCGCCTCGACCCGCTCGCCGCGCACCACCACCGCCCCGTCCGCGATGGACGGGGCGGTGGGATCGGCCGGGTCGGGCAGCACGAACGCCGCCCGGTGCAGGGTCAGCACCACGGGGGACGGACGCTCAGTTGTCCAGGATCTTCAGCTCGGGGTGGGCGGTGCCGCCCTCGATCGCCGTGGAGGCGATGTGCGAGGCCACCCGCGGGTCGACCGGGTCGTTGGCCGGGTCGTCCAGCACCCGCAGGTGCTCGTAGGTGGTCGAGCGCTGCGCCGGGACGCGGTCGGCGGCCCGGATGAGGTGGATCAGCTCGGTGAGGTTGGAGCGGTGCTTGGCGCCCGCCGCCGAGACGACGTTCTCCTCCAGCATGACCGACCCGAGGTCGTCCGCGCCGTAGTGCAGCGACAGCTGGCCGGCCTCCTTGCCGGTGGTGAGCCAGGAGCCCTGGATGTGGGCGACGTTGTCGAGGAACAGGCGGGCGATCGCGATCATCCGCAGGTACTCGAAGACGGTGGCCTGGGTCGAGCCCTTCAGGTGGTTGTTCTGCGGCTGGTAGGTGTACGGGATGAAGGCCCGGAAGCCGCCGGTGCGGTCCTGCACGTCGCGGATCATCCGCAGGTGCTCGATCCGCTCGGCGTTGGTCTCGCCCGTACCCATCAGCATGGTGGAGGTGGACTCCACGCCGAGGCCGTGGGCGATCTCCATGATCTCCAGCCAGCGCTCGCCGGACTCCTTCAGCGGGGCGATCGCCTTGCGCGGCCGCTCGGGCAGCAGCTCGGCGCCGGCGCCGGCGAAGGAGTCGAGGCCGGCCTTGTGGATCCGGGTGATGGCCTCCTCGACCGTGACGCCCGAGATCCGCGCCATGTGCTCGACCTCGGAGGCGCCCAGCGAGTGGATCACCAGCTGCGGGAAGTCGGCCTTGATCGCCGAGAACGCGCGCTCGTAGTACTCCACGCCGTAGTCCGGGTGGTGGCCGCCCTGGAACATGATCTGGGTGCCGCCCAGCTCGACCGTCTCGGCGCAGCGGCGCAGGATCTCGTCGAGCTCGCGCGACCAGCCCTTGTCGCTCTTCGGCGGCACGTAGAAGGCGCAGAACTTGCACGCCGTCACGCAGACGTTGGTGTAGTTGATGTTGCGCTCGATGATGTACGTCGCGATGTGCTCGGTACCCGCGTAGCGGCGGCGGCGCACCGCGTCGGCGGCGGAGCCGAGCGCGTGCAGCGGCGCGGAGCGGTAGAGCTCCAGCGCCTCCTCCGGGGTGATCCGGCCGCCGGCGGCGGCCCGGTCGAGCACGGCCTTCAGGTCGGTGCTGGACGCATCGAGGGTGGTCGCTGCGAGCTCGGTCACCTGGCGGCCTTCTCTCTACTCAAGTGCTACTCGGGTACGGCCGAACCAGCCTACGCCAGCGCCTTCCGCCCCCCGCGTCAGCCTGCCGGGCCGGACCCCGACCCCCGACCGCGGACCACCGACCGGCCCCGGAGAAGGACCGGACCGCTCTGCCTACGACCCCAGCGGCAGCGCCGCCGGCTCCAGCAGCCGCACCGCGACGTCCGGGGCGAACCCGCTGTCGTGCGCGACCCGCCGGGCGAACTCCGCGACCCCGGCCAGCTGTCGCTCGCCGAGCGAGAAGTCGAGCGCCTCGCTGAAGTACCGCTCCAGCACGTCCGCCCCGAAGGCCTCCCAGCGGGCGGCCTGCTCGGCGACCTTGGCGGCCTCCACCAGCGAGAGGTCACGGGACTCCAGGAAGGCCCGGTGCACCGCGGCGGTCAGCTCCGGGGCGCGCTCGGCGAACTCGCGCCGCACGGCCCAGACCGCGAAGACGAACGGCAGGCCGGTCCACTCCTTCCACATCTCGCCGAGGTCGTGGACGGTCAGCCCGAGGTCGGCGGCCTGTCCGAGATAGGCGCG
The DNA here is from genome assembly GCF_044391605.1 of Kitasatospora sp. NPDC018619. Taxonomy (NCBI): domain Bacteria; kingdom Bacillati; phylum Actinomycetota; class Actinomycetes; order Kitasatosporales; family Streptomycetaceae; genus Kitasatospora; species Kitasatospora sp. NPDC018619. The sequence goes on along the minus strand of NZ_JBISAI010000024.1, from coordinate 58,726 downwards.
CAGGGCCGGGTCGCCGATCAGGACGGCGGCGTCGGCCTCGGCCAGCATCGCGCTGAGGTCCGGCGGGCAGCTGAAGTAGTCCGGGCGCACGCCCTCGCGCTCCTCCAGGAGCAGCCGGGCGAGCCGCACCGAGGTCCGGCTGGTGGAGCCGAGGGCGACCCGGCGGCCGTCGAGGTCGGCGAGCGGCACCTTGCTCACGATCAGGCAGGACATCACCGGGCCGTCGCTGCCGACCGCGATGTCCGGCAGGACCAGCAGGTCGTCCGCGTTGCGCAGGTACTCCACGCAGGTGATCGGGCCGATGTCGAGGGCGCCGTCCACGAGCCGGTCGCTCAGCTTCTCCGGAGTGTCCTTGGTGAGGTCCAGGTCGAGCAGGTTGCCGGTCCTGGCGAGCCCCCAGTAGAGGGGGACGCAGTTCAGGAACTGGATGTGGCCGACCCTCGGCCGGACCGGGGTGTCCTGGGTGCCCAGGGTGTCCGGGGTGTCCGGCCGGGGCTCCCGCGTCCGCGCCTCCGGTGTACGTGCTTCCGGTGCTGCCACTGCGCCGCTCCCTTGCTGTTCGTGCCTCCCCGCAGCGTATGCCTGCCGTTCGCGACCGCCCGCACCGGCCACCCGACACGCGCTCCCGGGCCACCGGCGCGCCTTTCCGGGCCGCTCTCCCGCCCTTACGACACGCGCCTTCCACACCCCAAGTGACCTCTGGTCGTCACAGCGGCCGCATGCTAGCGTTGCCCTCAGTTGCAGTTTGATTCCCCTTGCAGTACTTGAAGCCTGCGGAGCATGTAACCGCAGGCTTTTTGTAGTTTTTCAGCAATATCGAAAAATTTCGGACACGTCCGGAGGCAGGGCGATCAGCGCAGCGGACCGGGTGCCACACGGTGTGGCCCCCGACACGCATCGCAAGGAGAACGGCATGGCTCAGGGAACCGTCAAGTGGTTCAACGCTGAGAAGGGCTTCGGCTTCATCGCCCAGGAGGGCGGCGGCCCCGACGTCTTCGTTCACTACTCCGCCATCAACGCGAACGGCTTCCGTTCGCTGGAGGAGAACCAGACGGTCACCTTCGACGTCACCCAGGGCCCGAAGGGCCCGCAGGCGGAGAACGTCACCGCTGTCTGACCATCCTCTGATGATCTGATCGCTCGGGACCCGTACGGGTCCGCCGGCGGCTATCCGACAGCCGTCACCATGAGCACAAGAGCAGTACCCAAGGAGGCCCGCCGGTCCGGCGGGCCTCCTGCCTTTTCGAACGCTTCCGCGAACGCCTTCCGGTACGCCGGGCTGGGGCCCGCGAAGTTCGGGTGCGGAGAAAGGGAATGCGGAAAGGGCCCTCCCCCGTCACCGGGAGAGGGCCCTTTCCGTTCCGCCGGTCGGACGTCCCCTCAGGCGTCCGACCGGACATCCGCCCTCGGCGCCGAGCGCCCGGGCGGGAGGCCGGACGGGCCCCGGGAGCCCCAGGGGTCCGGGGCCCGGGCCTCAGGCCGCGGCCCGGGCCACCCCGCCCTGACCGGCGACGGCCGGCTTCGCGTCCTCCTCGTACAGGTCCCCGGAGGGGTTGTTGTACGCGGCGACGTCCAGGATCCGCTCCCGGGCCGCGACCACGATCGGCACGACGACCTGCCCGGCGACGTTGGTCGCCGTGCGCATCATGTCCAGGATCGGGTCGATGGCGAGCAGCAGGCCGACGCCCTCCAGCGGCAGGCCCAGGGTGGACAGGGTCAGCGTCAGCATGATGATCGCGCCGGTGAGGCCCGCGGTGGCGGCCGAGCCGACCACCGAGACGAAGGCGATCAGCAGGTAGTCCTTGATGCCCAGCTCGACGTTGAAGACCTGGGCGACGAAGATCGCGGCGACGGCCGGGTAGATCGAGGCGCAGCCGTCCATCTTGGTGGTGGCGCCGAACGGCACCGAGAAGGACGCGTACTCGCTCGGGACGCCGAGGCGCTCGGTGACGCGGCGGGTGACCGGCAGCGTGCCGACCGAGGAGCGGGAGACGAAGGCCAGCTGGATCGCGGGCCACGCGCCCTTGAAGAAGTGCAGCGGGTTGAGCCCGGCGGCGAAGCGCAGCACCAGCGAGTAGACGACGAACAGCACCAGGGCGCAGCCCAGGTAGATGTCGAGGGTCAGCGTGGCGAAGGGCTTGAGCAGGTCCCAGCCGTACTTGGCGACGGACTTGCCGATCAGGCCGAGGGTGCCGAGCGGGGAGAGCCGGATGACCCACCACAGCGCGGTCTGGGTCAGCTCCAGCACGGACTCGCTGAGCTTGAGGACCGGCTCGGCCTTGGTGCCGAGCTTGATGATCGCCGCGCCGACCACGACCGCCAGGAAGACGATCTGGAGCACGTTCACCTTGGTGAACGAGTCGACGATGTTGGTCGGGAAGATCCCGGTCAGGAAGTCGACCCAGGTGCCCTTGGAGTCGAGCGCCTTGAGGCCCTCGGTCTTCAGGTTGGTGCCCTCGCCCGGGTTGGTCAGCAGGCCCAGGCCGATGCCGATGCCGACCGAGATCAGCGAGGTGATCATGAACCAGAGCAGCGTGCGGATCGCCAGGCGGGCCGCGTTGGTCACGTTGCGCAGGTTGGCGACGCTCACCACGATCGCGGTGAACACCAGCGGCGGGACGGCCAGCTTGAGCAGCTGGACGAAGATCTTGCCGATGGTCTCCAGCGTGGTGGCCAGCCAGGAGATGTCGGCGGCGCGGGCCAGGTAGCCGAGGCCGACGCCGAGCACGAGGCCGGCGACGATCTGCACCCAGAAGGGCGTCTTGCGGATGCGGGTGAGCAGGGACGGCGACGAGGTCGCCTCGGGCGCTGTGGACATGGGGGAGCGTCTCCGGGGGCGGTGCTGACGGTGGGGTGGGGCGGAGCGGGCGGCACGGCGCGGGCCGGACGTGAGGGGTCGGGCCCCGGTCAGGGGCGTGCCGCCGCGGTACAGCTCACGGCGGTACAGCACAGGGCGCGACAACGGCGCGGGCTGTCCACAGCACCGGTCAGAGCACACGGGCGGGCGGCGCCGGGCCGCGGGCCCGGGCCGTGCATCCGCAGTGCGTCTGAGGCTGTCATGGCCGATACGTTAGCAGCAAAGGTTTGAGATGTTCAAAGTACTTGTTTGAGGTCACGCAGAGTTCCTGCCCCGCCGGACCCCGCCGCGAACCCGGACTCCGGACACGAACGAAGCTGACGCGCCATCAGATGCCATCGGTGATCGGATTGACCGCCAAGTAGTTATACGTATAACTTTGACGGCACCCCCGCCCCTGCCTGCCCACCCGGAGAGGACCCGATGGGCTACCTCGCCCTGCTCCGCGCCCCGCACGTCACCCGCCTGCTGCTCGGCACCCTGCTCGGCCGCCTGCCCGCCGGCATGACCGCGCTCGTCATCGCCCTCGCCCTGCGCGACGCCGGGGTGGCGTACGGCAGGGTCGGACTGGCCACCTCCGCCTACGCGATCGCCGCCGCCGTCGGCGGGCCGGTCCTCGGCCGGATCGTCGACCGCACCGGGCAGCCCCGGGTCCTGATCGCCTCCGCCGTGGTGGCCGGCGGCGGGTACGCGCTGCTCGCCCTCGATCCGGGCTCCGCGCTCGGCGCCCCCGTCGGGGCCGCGATCGCCGGCCTCGCGATGCCCCCGCTGGAGCCCTGCCTGCGCTCGCTCTGGCCGGACGTGGTCGAGGAGGAGGCGCTGGACACCGCCTACGCCTTCGACTCCGCCTCCCAGCAGATCCTCTACGTGGCCGGCCCGCTGGCCGTCGCCGCCGTCTCCGGGCTGTTCAGCCCCGTCGCCGCGCTCTGGATGGCCGCCGGGCTCGGACTGGTCGGCGCGCTGGTCGTGGCCACCGCCGGGCCCGCCCGGGCCTGGCGCGCCCCGGCGCGGGAGCAGTCCGCCGGGCTGCTCGGCCCCCTACGCTCCCCCGGGCTGGTGCTGCTGCTGGTCGGACTGGCCGGGGCCGGCTGGGCGGTCGGCGCGCAGAACGTGCTGTTCATCGCGTACGCCGAACAGCACGCCGACGCACTGCCCGGCGGCGGAGGCACCCTGCTGACACTGGCCGCGCTCGCCGGCCTGCTCGGCGCGCTCGCCTACGGCGCCGTCCGGTGGCGGCAGACCACGGCCACCCGCACCTGGATGATGGCCCTCGCGATGGCCGCCACCTACCTGCCGCTGGTCGCCCTGCCCGGGCCGTACCCGATGGCCGCGCTGGCCTTCCTCTCCGGGATCATGCTCGCCCCGCTGCTCGCGGCGGCGTTCGTGCTGGTCGCCGAACTGGCGCCGACCGGCACCGTCACCGAGGCCTTCGCCTGGCTGGTGACGCTCTTCGCCACCGGCAACTCACTCGGCTACGCCGTGTCCGGCAAGCTCGCCGAGGGCTCGCTGCGCCCGGTGGCCCTCTGCGCGGCGGGCGGCATCGCGCTCGGCGCCCTCCTGCTGTTCGGCGCCCGGCGCTGGTTCCACCCGGCGCCGGCCGCCCCGGCCGCGCAGCCCGTACCGGTGGGCTGACCCGCCCCGCGAACGACCGCGCCCACCGATGGTCCGGCCCGGGGGCACGCCCCCGTCCACCACCCACAGCCGCCCCGAAGCCGCCGAACGACCACCCGCCGACACGGCGCCCCAACCCCGGGCGACGCCACCCGGCAGCAGGACGGCCGGCAGCAGACCGCCCCGCCCACCGGAGAACCGGACAGCCGAACCCGCCCGCCCCACGAACGACCGCGCCCACCGATGGTCCGGCCCGGGGGCACGCTCCCGTCCACCACCCACAGCCGCCCCGAAGCCACCGAACGACCACCACCGACACCGCACCCCAACCCCGGCCGACGCCACCCGGCAGCAGGACGGCCGGCAGCAGACCGCCCCGCCCACCGGAGAACCGGACAGCCGGACCCGCCCGCCCCACGAACGACCGCGCCCACCGATGGTCCAGCCCGGGGGGCACGCCCCCGTCCACCACCCACAGCCGCCCCGAAGCCACCGAACGACCACCACCGACACCGCACCCCAACCCCGGCCGACGCCACCCGGCAGCAGTACGGGTCAGCAGCAGACCGCCCCGCGAACGACCGCGCCCACCGGTGGTCCGGCCGGGGGCACGCCCCCGTCCACCACCCACAGCCCACCAACCGCAGCCGCCCCGGAGCCGCCGAACGGCCACCGCCGACAGCGCGCCCCAACCCCGGGCGACGGCCCTGGCCGCCGCTCCCGGCCGACCGCCCTACCCCGGCGCCGTCGAGGCGCGCAGCACCAGCGAGGTGGCCAGCGGCGCCACCGGCGCCACCGGCTCCCCGCGCAGCAGCGCCGCCAGTGCGGCCGCGCCCGCCCGGCCCAGCTCCTCGCCGGGCAGGTCGACGGTGGTCAGCGGCGGGGCGAGCAGCGCGGCCACCGCGACGTTGTCCATCCCGACCACCGACAGGTCCTCCGGGACCCTCAGCCCCAGCTCGGCGGCGGCCTGGTAGACCCCGGAGGCGACCACGTCGTCGTCGCAGAGCACCGCGCGCGGCCGGTCCGCCCGCTCCAGCATCCGGTCCGCGACGGCCCGCGCGGCCCGGTGGCCGTCGTTCAGGCTCACGCCCGACTCCACCACGTCCAGGCCGAGTTCGCGCACGGCCTGCTCGAAGGCGGCCTGCCGGACCCGGAAGGTGTACGCGGAGTGGCTGGAGCGCAGCCGGCCGATCCTGCGGTGGCCGAGCGCGGCCAGGTGCTCGACCGCGGCCCGCATCCCGCCGGCCACGTCGAGTTCGACGGTCGGCCGCGCCGGGTCGGTGCCGGGGTCGGCGTCCAGGAAGACGGCGGGGGTGTCGGCGGGCAGCTCGCCGAGCTGGCTGTCGTCCGGGGAGCAGATCAGCAGACCGTCGAAGCGGCCGGCGGTGGCGGCCTCGGCGAGGGTGGCCCGGCCCCAGCCGGAACTGACCACGACGGCCAGGCCGTTGCGGCCGGCCTCCTCGTGGACGCCCTCCAGCACCCGGCCGAAGAACGGCCCCTGGAGGTTCGGCACGGCCAGCAGGATCATCCCGCTGCGGCCCAGCCGCAGCTGCCGCCCGGCCGCCTGCGGGCGGTAGCCGAGGCTGCGGGCGGCCTCCCGGACCCGCTCCCGGGTGGCCTCGGAGACCCTCCGGCCGGCCTCGGCGCCGGAGAAGACCAGGGAGACGGTGGCCTGCGAGACCCCGGCGAGCCTGGCCACGTCCCGGCCGGTGGGCCGGCGCACGGGCGCCGGCCAGGTGCCGAGCACCGCCTCGCCGGACGGCCGCCCCGAGGACGCCCCGGCCGACGAGGACGCCCCGGACGACGAGGACGACAGCGCCGCCCCGGACGGACCGTCGGACGGCTCGGGCGGCACGGAGCCTCGGATGGCGGGCACGGCGGCTGCGCTCGCGGGCTGGGCCGGGGTCAGCTCTGGCCGGCGGCCGCCGCGCGGGCGGCGTCGTCGGCGGCGTCCTCCTCGGCGTTCTGGGTGGCGATCCGCTCGGCGGTACGGCTGCGCATCCCGGAGACCTTGCCGCTGATCTGCGCGGACATCTCGTCGCGCTGCTTGCTGAGCAGCGCGTAGCTGAGCGGCGCGGAGGCGACCGCGGCCAGCAGGAAGAGGAAGATCATTCCGGCTTCACCGCTGACCGGGATGACCTGGAAGTGCCCGAGCAACAGGGCCACCAGCAGGCAGCCCAGGAAGATGCTGACCCGCAGGGAGGTGTAGCGGAGCGTGGCGTGCGACTTCTCCGGGCCGGTGCTGGTCACTCGACACATCCTTCTTCTGTGCGTTGGAGCGGGTCCTCCAGTCAAGCATGCCTGACGGCCGGAGCGGGGCACGGGGCACCGGTCCGGCAACCCGGGGCCGCCCGGGCGGCCTCAGCGCAGGTCGAGCCAGAGCGTGATGTCGTCCCGGTCGTCCCCGGGGGCGACCCGGATCGCGGCGGGCACCCGGCCGACCTCCCGGTAGCCGCTGCGGGCGTAGAAGCGCTCCAGCCCCAGGCCGCCGCGCGCGGTGAGCCGCAGCGACTCCAGGCCCCACTCCCGGGCGACCCGCTCGGCTTCGGCCAGCAGCCGGGCGCCGTGGCCCTGCCCCTGGAAGTCGGGGTGCACCATGACCCGCTTGAGCATCCGCCAGTGCTCCATGGGGCCGAAGCGCATCGACTCGAAGAACAGCACCCCGACCAGTCGGCCCGTGCCGCTCTCGTGGGCGACGAGCAGCCGGTCCGGGCCGTCCGGGGCGACCCCGGCGAACTGGCGGTCGGCGGTGTCCCAGACCTCGTCCTCGGTCACCGGCGCCACGAAGCCGACCGCCCCACCGGCGTTGGTGACGTCGGTCCACAGCCGGACCACCGCCGTCCGCAGGTCGGGGTCGAGCTTCGGGTCCAGGGTGAAGGAGAGAGTCATGGGCCGGAGCCTAGACCTCCGGTCCGACAATCCTCCCGGGCAGACCCACCACCCAGACCCCGTGACCGCCCCGGCCCCGTGACCACCCCGGCCCCACCACCACCCAGACCCCGCCGTCCCCCGACCCCGCCGTCCCCCGACCCCCACCGCCCTCACGCGGCGGCCGCCACCGCCCGCTCACCCCGCCCGCCGCGCAGCGCCAGGCAGAGCCCGACCGCGACCGCGCACAGCGCGCCGGCCCCGTACCAGGTGAGGTCGTAGTCGCCGAGCGCGTCCCGGGCCAGCCCGGCCAGGCCGGCCACCACCGCGGCGCCGATCTGGTGGGCGGCGAGCACCCAGCCGAACACGATCGGCGCGTCCTCGCCGAAGTGCCGGCGGCACAGCGTGACGGTCGGCGGCACGGTCGCCACCCAGTCCAGGCCGTAGAAGACGACGAAGGCGAGGATCGGCGGCTGGAGCGAGCCGGCCAGCAGCTGCGGCAGCAGGAGCAGGGACAGCCCGCGCAGCCCGTAGTAGACGGTCAGCAGCAGCCGGGAGTCGACCCGGTCGGTGAGCCAGCCGCTGAACACCGTGCCGAGCACGTCGAACACGCCGATCAGGGCGAGCAGGCTCGCGGCGGTGGTGACCGGCATCCCGTGGTCGTGCGCGGCCGGGATGAAGTGGGTGCCGACCAGCCCCGCGGTGGTGGCGCCGCAGATCGCGAAGGAGCCGGCCAGCAGCCAGAAGGCCCGGGTGCGGGCGGCGTCCCGCAGCACGGTGAGCGAGCGGGTCAGGGCCCGGCCGTCGGCGGCCGGCGCGGGCGGGGCCTCGGTCGCGCCGTACGGGAGCAGTCCGAGGTCGGCGGGCCGCTCCCGCATCAGCAGCAGGACCGGGACGGCGACGGCGCTGGCGGCGAGCGAGACCACGACCACGGCCGAGCGCCAGCCGTGCTGCTCGACCAGCCAGGCGCCGACCGGCAGGAAGACCAGGTTCCCGGCGGCGCCGGCGGCCGTCAGCACCCCGGTGACCAGGCCCTGGCGGGCCCGGAACCAGCGGCCGGTGATGGTGGTGGCGAACGCCCCGGCCATCGAGCCGCTGCCGAGTCCGACCAGCACGCCCCAGCAGAGCACCAGTTGCCAGGGCTCGCGCATCAGCATGGTCAGCCCGGAGCCGACCGAGATGGTCAGCAGTGCGCAGACCACCACCAGGCGCACGCCGAAACGGTCCATCAGGGCGGCGGCGAAGGGGGCGGTGAGGCCGTAGAGCGTCAGGTTGACGGAGGTCGCGCTGGAGATCGTCCCGAGCGACCAGCCGAACTCGTTGTGCAGGGCGTCCATCATCAGGCTCGGCGCGGAGCGGAAGCCGGCCGAGCCGAGCAGGACCAGCAGGGAGACACCGGCCACCACCCAGGCGTAGTGCACCCGGGGGCGCGCGGCCGGGGCGGGCGGTTCGGTGCGGGAGGCGGGGGCGAGGGCGCTGCGTTCGGTCACGCGGACGAGTGTTCCGGGCGGCCCGGGGCCGGACGAGTGGCCTGAATGACAGCTTTCGCAAGAATCGGGCCACCGCTCGCAGTAGGCTGGCCCGGACCCACCGACGCCCGAGGGGACGGCATGGCACACCTGGTCGCGGTACTCGCCCTGGAGGGCGTGATCGCCTTCGAACTCGGCATCCCCGCCCGCATCTTCGGCGGCGCCAAGGCCGCGGACGGCCGGCCGCTGTACGAGGTGGCCACCTGCACCCTGGACGGGCGGCCGACCACCACCAGCGCCGACTTCCGGATCGTGGTGGACCACGGGCCCGAACTGCTGGAGCGCGCCGACACCGTGCTGATCCCGGCCTCCGCCGACTCCAGCCCGGCCGTCGCCGACGCCTGCTTCACCCCGGAGCTGGCCGCCGCGCTGGCCCGGATCCGGCCCGGCACCCGGCTGGTGTCGATCTGCACCGGCTCCTTCGTCCTGGCCGCCGCCGGCCTGCTGGACGGCCGCCCGGCCACCACCCACTGGCGCTACACCGAGCGCTTCGCCCGGCTGTTCCCCCGGGTGCGGCTGGACCCGGACGTGCTCTACACCGACGACGGCGACGTGCTCACCTCCGGCGGGGTGGCCGCCGGGGTGGACCTGTGCCTGCACGTGGTGCGCCGGGACCACGGCAGCGCGGTGGCCAACGCGGTGGCCCGCAACTGCCTGGTGCCGCCGTGGCGCGAGGGCGGGCAGAAGCAGTACGTGGAGGCCCCGAGCCCGGTGGAGTCCGGCGGCAGCGGCACCGCCGCGGTGCGCGCCTGGGCACTGGAGCACCTGGACCGGCCGCTGGCGCTGCGGCAGCTCGCCGACCGGGCGGGGATGAGCGTACGGACCTTCACCCGGCGCTTCCGCGAGGAGACCGGCGCCAGCCCCGGCCAGTGGATCACCACCCAGCGCACCGAGCGCGCCCGCCAGCTGCTGGAGCGCACCGACCTGACGATCGATCAGGTCGCCCGGGAGTCCGGCTTCGGCACCGCCGCCTCGCTGCGGTCGCAGCTGCGCGGCCGGCTGGACGTCGCTCCGAGCGCCTACCGGCGCACCTTCCGCGCGTCCTGACCAGGGCTCGGGAGGTGGCCGTCGCCCGGTGGCCGGATCCCGTCGTTCCGGGCCGACGCATTGGATGGCGGCAGGCCGCACGCACTCCGAGCACGGCACGACAGGCCGCCATCCAACCGCGGCGCGCGAGCCCTGAACCCGCGCCACGCTCTCCGCACTCGCCGAGGAGCGGCCCGTGACCGACCGTCCGCGATCCCCCCTGCTGGCACGAATCCCCTGGACAGCAGCACCGCGGCGGTGGACGGACGTCCCCTCGGCGTCCCCTCGCGACGGAGCACCGCACCCAAGCGTGATCAATCGGATACGTCACGTCAATGGGTAGTCCGAAATTCGGAATGGTTGCGTCACCTTTCGGCCGGTGATCAGCCCCGGTGATCGGCACGTCCGAACGCCCGCCGCGAAAGCCGCTATTGCGCCAAAGCCGCCCAGTCCACGTCGGCCAGCGGATCGACCGGGCGGGCGTCGCTGCCGATCTCGCACCAGACCCGCTTGCCCGGGCCGTCCGGGTACCAGCCCCAGCGCTCGCAGAGCAGCTCGACCAGCTCCAGGCCGCGCCCGTTGGTCGCGTCCTCGTCCGCGCCCGCGTGCCGCGGGGTCGGCGCGGCCCGGCTCGCGTCGGCCACCTCCACCCGCAGCGGCCCGGGCCGGCCGCCCTCCTGCGGGCCGTCGGCCACCGGCAGGCAGAGCCGCAGCACGGCCGGACAGCCGGTGTGCACCACGGCGTTGGTCACCAGCTCGGAGACCACCAGCACCACGGTCTCGGCCATCGGCGCGTCCGGGTCCACCCCGTGGTTCAGCAGCCGCGAGCGCACCCACCGGCGGGCCCGGCCGACTTCGGCCGGGTCGGCCTGCACCGCCAGCTGTACCTGAAGAACCTGCACCGCTCTCCACCACCCGCACTCGCAGTTCGGCCTTGGTCCCGATCGGGTCGGATCGGCCGGCGGGCCCGGGCCCGTCGCCCGGCGCCACCCGAGCCGCGCCCCGGCGCCCGCGCGTTCCGTCCGCCCGCACCACTCGTCCGCGCCGTCTCGTCGGTCGGGCACCGGCCGCGACACGAATACGCCTCAGGATGGGCGGGGGGACGGAGCGCAGCAAGCGCTTCGGGCATATTCCGGCGATCGGGCGACAGGGCAGTGCATACTGTCCCGTTCACGCTCGCGAGCCTCGCACCGGTGATCGTCCGGCCCGGGCCGACCCACCGGCTCCGCAGTCGGGAACCTACCTCCGGGTGCCCCGCGCACCCCGGCCGCCACTCGCGAACCACCCGTGCGACATGTGTCCGACGCCCGCTCGAACACCGGGGGCGGCGGCGGTCTGGCCCGACGCGGCGCCGGGGAACGCGCCGCCGACGGGCAGGACGGTGATCCGCGAGGAACGGTTCCGTTCTTGCCGGATTCACCCCCGGCGCCACCCGGCCGCGGGATACCGTTGGGTACGCCAGCGAACCCGGTCAGGAGGGTGGTTCCCGATGGCCACCCCGGAGCGGCCCCCGCGCTGGGACGAGCAGTTGCAGCACCGCCTCGCCCGCGGCGAGGAGACGGCGCTCGGCGAACTCTACGACCAGCTCGCACCGATGGTGCACGGCCTGGCCGGGCGGATACTGGCCGACCAGGCCGCCGCCGCCCAGCTCACCCGGGAGGTCTTCGCCCACGTCTGGGAGCACCCCGAGGACTTCGACCCCGCCCGGGGCACCCTGCGCTCCTGGCTCGGCACGCTGACCCACCACCGGGCGGTCGAACGGCTGCGGGCGCGGCGGGCCGCCGAGCGGGCCCCGGGCGCGGAGGCCGAGATCCGCGCCGTCGCCACCGCCGCGCGGATGCAGTACGTGGTCGACTCCCTGCCCCACCCCCTGCGTGAGACCATCGCGGTGACCTACTACGACGGCCGCACCTACCGCGAGACGGCCCGGCTGCTGGGCATCAGCGAGCAGGCCGCCAAGCAGCGGATGCGGCTCGGTCTGGAGCTGCTGGCCACCGAACTGGCCGACGAGCGCGCCCGTCAGGACGGAGTCGGGGACGGGAACGGGGAGACGTGAGCAGCACTGAGGAGCAGCACGACGCCCTGCGCTCGCTGCTCGGCGCATGGGCCCTCGGCGCCTGCCCGGCCCGCGAGGCAGCCGAGTTGGAGCAGCACCTGCGCGACTGCCGGGAGTGCGCCGAGGAGGCGGCCCGGCTGCGCGAGGCGGCCGGCTGGCTCTCCCTGGACGAGCCGCTGGACCAGCCCGGCTCGCTGCGCCAGCAGGTGCTCGACTGGTGCCTGGCCCGCCGCCCCGCCGAACTGCCCGTCCCCGCCTGGGGCATGCCGTACACGGCGGAGACCGCCAAGCTGGACGCGCTGCTGCGCGACCTCGGCCCGGAGGAGTGGCAGGAGGTGGCCGAACTGCCCTGGCACGGCGGCACCGAGCGGCTGCGCCCGGCCGAGGTGCTCGGCCACCTGACCGCGGTGGACGGCTTCCTGGCGGTGGCGCTCGGCCTGCCCGACCCGGTGCCGGCCGCCCCAGGCCCGACCGCCGCGCCGACCGGGCGGCGGGTGCCGCCGCAGGAGCCGGGCGCCGGTCCGGCGGTGCCGAGGGTCCCGCCGCAGGGCGGCCCGTACCACGCGATCACCGCGCGCACCGGCCGGCTGGTCGCCGAACAGGCCGGCCTGGCCCCGCAGTCGGTGCGCTCCCGGTGGCGCCGGCAGGCCCACGACCTGGTGCGCAGCGCCGCGCTCGTGCCGCAGGGCAACACCCCGGTCGACTACGGCTTCGCGGTGCTGCCGCTGCGCGACGCCTTCGTGGACCGCGCCTTCGAGTGCTTCGTCCACGGCGAGGACGTGGCCCGGGCGGTCGCCTACCCGTACGACCCGCCGGCGCCGCAGCACCTGCGGCAGATGGTGGAGCTGGTGGTCCGGCTGCTCCCCCGGGCCCTGGCCCGGCTGCGCGCGACGCACCCCGAGCAGGTCCGGGTGGTGCCGGGCGGGCCGGCCGGCGGGGTCCGCACGGCCCGCCGGGTGCGGCTGATGGTCGACGGCCCGGCGGGCGGCGAGTGGCTGATCGCCCTGGACGGCCAGGGCGCCGAGGGGGCCGGCCGCGCCGACCCCACCGACGGACCCGACGGACCCGACAGAGCCGACAGAGCCGACAGAGCCGACGGACCCGACGGCGCCGAGCCGGTGGCCTCGATGGTGCTGGACGGCCTGGAGCTGTGCCAGCTGGCCGCCGCGCACCGCGATCCGGACCGGCTGCCGGTCGGCGCGCACGGCGACCGGGCCGCGGTCCGCGAGGTGCTGCGCGCCCTCCCGCTGCTGTCCAGGCCCTGAGGGCCCGGGCCTCAGGCGAAGACGACCGTACGGGTCCCGTCCAGCAGGACCCGGTGCTCGCTGTGCCACTTCACCGCACGGGCGAGCGCCTGGCACTCGACGTCCCGGCCGATCGCCACCAGCTGGTCCGGGCTGACGTCGTGGGTGACCCGGGCGACCTCCTGCTCGATGATCGGCCCCTCGTCCAGGTCGGCGGTGACGTAGTGGGCGGTGGCTCCGATCAGCTTGACGCCGCGCGCGTGCGCCTGGTGGTACGGCTTGGCGCCCTTGAAGCTCGGCAGGAAGGAGTGGTGGATGTTGATCACCCGGCCGGACAGCTCGGTGCACAGCTGGTCCGAGAGCACCTGCATGTAGCGGGCCAGCACGACCAGCTCGACGTTCTCCTCGGCGACCAGGTCGAGCAGCTGCCGCTCGGCCTCGGCCTTGGTGTCCCTGGTGACCGGGATGTGGCGGAAGGGGATGCCGTAGCTTTCGGTCAGGTCCCGCAGATCGGTGTGGTTGGAGACCACGGCGGCGATCTCCACCGGCAGGGCGCCGATCCGGGTGCGGTAGAGCAGGTCGTTCAGGCAGTGCCCGAACTTGCTGACCATGAGCACGATCCGCATCCGCTGCTCGGTCGGGTGGATCTGCCAGTCCATCCCGAAGGAGGCGCCGATCGCGGCGAAGCTGGCCCTCAGCTTGTCGGCGGTCACCGGCTCGGGAGCGGAGAAGTGCACCCGCATGAAGAAGAGCCCGCTGTCGCCGTCCCCGAACTGCTGGCTGTCGATGATGTTGCAGCCGGTCATGAAGAGGTAGCTGGAGACCGCGTGGACGATGCCCTGCTTGTCGGGGCAGGACAGCGTGAGGACGTACTGGGCGGCGGCCGGCTGCTGTTCCACTGGGGTGTATCCCGTTCTGAGGTCGTGACGTGCGTGGATGGTCCAGCGTGTCACATTCCGGACGGCCGCCGTCCCGCTGCCCGTACTGCGGGACGGCGGCCGTCCGGTCAGACCTGGGTGAGGATCCGCAGCACGTCCAGCGACCTGGGCGCCGCGTCCGGGTCGTCCCCGTCGCCCGCGGCCATCGCGACGTGCGCCTCGCGGGCGGCCCGGACGGTCTCCGGCCAGCCGGGGTGGCCGAGGTAGGCGGAGGCCGGGGCGTCCGCGCCGACCTCGTGCAGCATCTGCACGGCCCGCAGCACCGCGACGTCCACCAGCGCGGCCTCGGCGGCGTCCCGGAAGATCGTGCCGAGGTACTTCTCGGCCGACCAGTGGTCCAGCCAGGTGTCCTCGACCAGTCGGTAGACGGCGTCCGTGACGTCGCCGTACCCCTCCCGGCCGGCCAGCCAGGTCTCCTGCTGGAAAGCGGGGTCGGACAGCATGTGCAGCGCCGAACGCAGTCGGGCTCGCCAGCGCCACCAGGGCAGGTCGTTGAGCGGCATGCCGCCCATCGTGCTGGAGCGGTGGCCCGGACGAGAAGGGTTTCGCGCGGACCGGTACGGAGATTCTGTGCTGGCGGACATGGTGAACGATCGTACGTTCCCCCTCTGTTCGTGCTCCACTCGCGATCTACACGCGTACCCCTCCGGATTTCGGCGTCCGTTCGCCATCCGTTCGCACTTCCGCCCTCTCGGCTTGCGGCGCCGGGGCTTGGCTTGCTCCGGTGCGCCGAAGGGCGCCCAGAGAGGGAAGACCGATGACCAGCCGAAGGGACTCGTTCCAGGCCCGTCCCCCGATCGTGCGACGCCGTCGACGCCGCCCGATCGCAGCCGCCGCCACCGCCGCGGTGCTGCTCCCCACCCTCTTCTCGGCCTCCGCGTGCGGCGGATCGGCCGATGCTTCGACCAGCGCCAGCGAGTTGACCGTGATGACCTGGGCCCCGGCCGGCACGAACGCCGCCGACCGGCCGGGCATGACGGCGCTCGCCTCCGCGATCGGCAAGGACGTCAACGCCAAGGGCGGACTGAGCGGCCACCGGCTGCGCGTGCTGACCTGCAACGAGCACAACACCGCGGACGGCGCCCGCGCCTGCGCCCAGCAGGCGGTGGACGCCAAGGTGGTCGCCGTGATCGGCTCCTACAGCCAGTGGGGGGAGGCCTTCATGCCGGTGCTGGAACGCGCCGGCATCCCGCTGATCGGCGGCTACGGGCTCTCCCAGCCGGAGTTCTCCAGCCCGCTGTCCTACCCGGTGGACGGCGGCATGCCGGCGCTGATCGCGGGCAACGGCCGCCAGCTGGTGGACGCCGGCTGCCGGACCGTCTCCCTGGTCCGCCCGGACACCCCGGCCGGCGACAACCTGCTCGGCTACCTGGGCACCGCGCTGCGGCCGGCCGGGGTCCGGCTGACCGACGTCAAGGCGCCCGAGCAGTCCGCCGACTACACGCCGGTGGTCCGCAAGGCGGTCGGCAAGGACGAGCCCGGCACCTGCGTCGCCTTCGCCCTGGCCGCCGAGCCGACCGGCAACCTGCTGGACTCCTACCGCCGGCTGAACCCGAAGAACACCCGGATCGCCTCGGTGATCGGCAGCGTCCAGCAGTCGGTGGTGGACTCCACCGGCGGCGACTCGGGCCCGCTCGGCGGCGCCTACGTCACCAGCTGGTACCCGCCGGAGTCGGCGAAGATCTGGGACGGGCTGCGCGCCGTGGCGAGCAGCGACACCAGCGGCGGGCACCCCATCGACGTCTCCGACCCGGGGGTGCAGACCACCTGGGTCGCGTACGAGGTGTTCCGGACGGTGGTGCAGAAGCTGGCCGAGGCCGGCAAGCCGGTCGGCGCCAAGGCCGTCTCCTCGCTGCTGGACAGCGGCGAGGGCATCGACGTCGGGATCACCCCGCCGCTGAACTGGGGCACCACCAACATGCTGCCCAGCAGCGGGTCCCCGCGGCTGGTCAACACCTGGGTCACCTACCAGGTGGTCAGGAACGGCCGGATGACGCTGCAGCAGCCGGGCTTCGTGGACATCCGCTGGGCGCTCACCGGAGGCCGCCCGCCGGCCTGACGGGCCGTGCCCGGAGCGGGAGGGGGGCGGAGCGCGGTCCGCCCCCCTCCCGCTCACAGGTCGCCGTCGCTCCTGTTGGGCAGCCCGGTCTGGCCGGCGATCGCGTTCCAGAGCGTGGCGGCCTGCTTCTTCGCGGTGGTCGCCGTGCCACTGGCCTGGACGGCGTTCTTGTAGTGCTGGTTGTCCTGCTTCTTCGCGTCGCAGGTGCCCTGGGCGTCCTGCGCCCAGAGCGCGTACTCGTCGTCGGCCTGGGCCGAGGCCGTCCAGGCCGCGTTGAGCTGGTCGACCAGCTGCTGGCCGCCGGGCAGCTTGTCGGTCTTCAGCTGGCCGAGCTTGCCCTGGAGCTCCCGGCGCTTGCCGGCCGCGGCGGTCAGCGCCTGCTGGGACTCCGGCAGCTTGTCACACTTCTGCACCGAGGCGACCGCGGAGACCACCGAGCTGCGGCTGTCGCTCGCGGTGCCCAGCAGGTCCGACAGCGGCTGCGCCTGGGCCTTGACGTCCGGGTCGACGGCCGCGCCGGAGCCGCTCGCGCTCGGCGTGCCGGGGGTGGCGGAGCCGCTGCCGGTGGCGGCCACCGGGGTGGTCTTCCGCTCGTCCTTGGCGTCGCCGCCGCTCATCAGGACGGCGACCAGGATGCCGGCCGCCGCGCAGCCCGCCACCACGCCGCCGATGATCAGCTTGCCGGAGGGGCGGCCGCCGCGCCGCGAGCCGCCCGCCCGGGCCCCGTCGTACCCCTGGCCGTAGTCCTGGCCCTGGTCCGGGGCGTAGCCCTGGTGCTGGTCCTGCGCGGGGTAGGCCGGCTGCGGGTGCGCGGCCGGCGGGTACCCGTAGCCCGGTGCGGGCTGCTGCTGGGGGTAGCCGTACCCGGGCGCGGCCTGCGGCTGCGGCTGCGGCTGCGGGTAACCGGCGGCCTGCGGGTAGCCGGCGGCCTGCGGGTCGCCGACGGGGTACGGCGGCAGGTGCTGGGTCTCCGGGGCCGGGTCGTGCTGCGGGGCGCCGTACCCGGCGGGCTGCGGCGCACCCCACGGGGCGTTCGGCCCGGGCGCCGGCTGCGCGGGCACGGCCCCGGTCGGCAGCGCGTGCGCGCCGCCCTCGCCGAGGTACTCCGGCTGCCCCGACGGCTGGCCCACCGGCGGCACGGCCGAGTGGCCCTGCGGCGGGCCGGGCTGCCCCTGCGGCTGGCCCGGCTCGGGGCGGAACAGGTCGTCCAGGTTGAAGTCACCGGAGTTCGGGTACGAGCGGCGCTGACTCAACGCGATTCCTCACCTGTGCAGGACCGCGCACTGGCGGCGGACCACATCTCGTCGGTACTTGGGGGCATCACAGTTCCTTGGACGTCGCGCCCACGCTACCGGTTCGCCTCACCGGGTGACCACGTGGGCGGGACATCCGTCACGCTCCCTGCACGGACGATCCCCTTCCGCCTAGGCGGCCTCGGCATCCGCCCGGGCGTGGAACTCCCGGACCACCCGCTGCTCCCGGTACGGCTCCAGCCTGCGCCGGAACTCGTCCAGGTACTCCACGCCCCGGTTGGAGCGCAGCCCGCTCAGCAGCCGGACCGCCTGGGTGCCCGTCTCGCAGGCGCGTTCCAGGTCCCGCTGCTGGAGCTGGGCGGTGGCCAGCAGGACGAGGTCCACCGCGCGGCGCCGCACCCTGGTCGGCGGGTGCAGGTCGAGCGCCCGCCGGGCGTAGTGCTCGGCCGGGCCGGCCTGCTCCAGGTCCCGGTGGCAGTGGGCCAGCTCGTCCGCGAGGTAGGCGTCGTCGAAGTGGGCGATCCAGTCCGGGTCGTCCTCCGGGCGGCGCTTCTCCATCATCTCCAGGGCCCTGGCCGACACCGCCTCGCAGGAGCGGGCGTCGCCGAGCAGGGCGTGGCCGCGGGCCTCGGCGGCGTAGAACATCGCCATCGCCGTCGGGGTGGCCACCGAGCGGGCGCCCTCCTGGGCGGCGCGGGCGAGTTGGGCGATCTCCCGGGGGTTGCCGAGGGTCGCGGCCAGGTGGCTCATCGAGGCGGCCAGCACGTAGCCGCCGTAGCCGCGGTCGTCGGCGGCCTGGGCCAGCCGCAGCGCCTGGATGTAGTAGCGCTGGGCGAGCCCGGGCTGGCCGGTGTCCACCGCCATGTAGCCGGCCAGTTCGGTCAACCGGGCCACCGCGGCGAAGAGTTGGCGGCCGGTCTCCTCCCGGTAGGCGCCGCCGAGCAGGCCGGAGACCACCGAGTTGAGGTAGTGCACCACCACCGGACGCACATGGCCGCTGCCGAAGCGGTGGTCCAGGTCGACCAGCATCGCGGTGGTCGCCTTGATCGCGGCCACGTCCGTCGGGCCGACCCGGGGGCCGCCCGCCCGTGCCACCACCGGGTCCGGCGGGGTGATCAGCCAGTCCCGGCTGGGCTCCACCAGCGCGGAGGCGGCCACCGTCGCACCGGTCAGGAAGTCCCGCCGGCCGACGTCGCTGCGCCACAGCTCGCAGACCTGCTCCAGGGCCGCGCCGATGGTCGGCGCGAACTGGAGCCCGATGCCGGAGCTCAGGTTCTTGCCGTCCGCCATGCCGATCTCCTCGACCGACACGCTGCGGCCGAGCTTGCGGCCCAGGGCCTCGGCGATCACGGCCGGCGCCTGCCCGCGCGGCTGCTGACCGCGCAGCCAGCGGGCGACGGAGGTCTTGTCGTACCGAAGGTCGAGCCCGTGCTCGGCGCCGCAGAGGTTGACCCTCCGCGCCAGGCCGGCGTTGGAACAGCTGGCCTCCTGGATCAGTTGCTGCAGACGCTCGTTGGGCTGTCGTGCGACGAGTGGTCTCGCGGCCATTGGGCTTCGCCTCCCCACACCCTCCGGTCCCGGCCGGCGGGCGACGATTCTGCTGATCTGTTGCCGACTGTCCGACCGTCCAAGGAATCTGACACCAGGTTAGCGATCAGCAACGCCAGCGGGATACCCACGGTGACGAACCGCACCCCCCTTGCGCCCTGGTAAATGCTCCCGTGCGCCCCCGCTGCGCCCGCCTTCGGGCCCTTCAACTCGGAGGACTAACCGGAACGGGTGACATTGCCGGGATGCACCCGACCGGGCGCCCCCGGGCCGTAACCGGGCTCACCCACGGTAGTTGAGCACCCCGTGGAAGACATCCCCGACGCCTCGGGCCGGAACGAGAAGGCCGCCCTGCCCCCCTTACTCGTCGAAGCCGTCGGCTACGCCGAGACCCGCCACTGGGAGGTCGCCCCGGGCACCTGGCTGGTCGACGACGGCGACGGCGGCGTCCGCTGCTCCTGCGACGACCGGCGCTGCACACTGCCCGGCGCCCACCCGCTGGACCCGGACTGGGCACGGCAGGCCAGCGCCGGCCCCGGCGCGGTGCGCGGCTGGTGGACGGAGCGGCCCCAGGCCTCCGTCCTGCTGCCCACCGGACGCTCCTTCGACGTCCTGGACGTCCCCGAGACGGCGGGCTGCCTGGCCCTCGCCCGGATGGAGCGGATGGACCTCCAGCTCGGCCCGGTGGTGGTCCAGCCCGCCGCGCCCGGGCGGATCGGACGCCGGCTGCACTTCCTGGTGCTGCCCGGCGTCGCCGCCAGGCTCCCCGCACTGCTCCGCCGCTTCGGCCTGCCGCCCGGCCGGCTGGACCTGGTCGCCCGCGGCGAGGGCGACTGGACGGTCGCCCCGCCCTCCCGGATCGGCTCCCTCGGGTACGCCCAGTGGGCCCGCTCCCCCTCCGCGCTGAACCGCTGGCTGCCGGACGCCGCCGAGCTCATCGGCCCGCTCGCGTACGCCTGCGGCCGTGACGCCTCCGCGCCGCGCGCCGCCGCCGGCTCCCCCCTGGACAGCCGCCCTCTGCCGATCGGGTGAGGGCGCGCTCCGCGCGACACCCCGCGCGCGAAGTGACGGGCCTTGTCCCCCACCGGGGACGGGGCCCGTCATACGCATGTCCGGATAAGGCTTCCGTGTACCCGCTGGTCAACCGGAGAAGCCCCCCGTACGAGTGACGGCGCTCAAGGATTGCCGTGATCGGCCGAGGGGAGGAATGGCGGTGTGTGGGGACGCCGGCAGGGGCGCTCGGACGGGGAAGCCGGGCGGCGGCGACGGAGGGGAGCGGGAGGGAGCAGGGAGGGACGGAGGGGGACGGGGAGGCGAGCGGGCCCGCTGCACTCGGGGCCCCGGCCGGAGGCCGGGGAGGAGCAGCGGGCCCGCTCGGCCCGTTCGGGCGCCGGGCTTCCGGCCGACGGCTGCGGGGCGTCAGGCCTGGGCGACGAAGACGTGCTGGGCGATGTCCTTGCCCAGCTCCGCCGCGTTGTCCCCGGTGCCGACCAGCACCCCGCCGACGCCGGTGCTCACCTTGACCGTGGAGCCCGGCCGGACGCCGGCCCGGCGCAGGGTGCTCATCAGCGCGCTGTCGGTCTGGATCGGCTCGCCGATCCGGCGGACCACCACGTCGGCCCCGGCCTCACCCGGCTTGACGGTGTCCAGCGGGACGAGCCCGGCGTCGAAGCCCTCGCCCTCGGCCTTGGTGTCGCCCAGCTCGTCCAGGCCCGGGATCGGGTTGCCGTACGGGGACTGGGTGGGGTGGCCGAGCATGGCGAGCACCTTGCGCTCGACCGTCTCGCTCATCACGTGCTCCCAGCGGCAGGCCTCCTCGTGCACCTGCTCCCACTCCAGCCCGATCACGTCGACGAGCAGGCACTCGGCGATGCGGTGCTTGCGCATGACGCGCACCGCGAGCCGGCGGCCCTCCTCGGTCAGTTCGAGGTGGCGGTCCCCGGCGACCTGGAGCAGCCCGTCGCGCTCCATCCGGCCGACCGTCTGGCTGACCGTGGGGCCGCTCTGCTCCAGGCGCTCCGCGATCCGGGCACGCATCGGGACGATGCCCTCCTCCTCCAGCTCCAGGATGGTGCGAAGGTACATCTCAGTGGTGTCGATCAGCCCAGACATCGCCGCTGGCTCCGTTCTTCGGTGTCCTCACCGCCAATTCTGACCTACCGGGCCGACAACCGGGTCCGCCCCGGGGCTGCGGGGGCCGGTTTTGTTCCTGTTGACAACGATGCCGCCGGGGCGCGACCGTGCTCGCCGAAGCTTTCTCACCCGGCGGTCTGGACCACCCGGACCACCCCACCCGGCCGGCTCCCCCACCGGCAGAGAGCGAAGGCAGCAGATGAACGACCTGGTCGGCCGGTACTTCGACGCCGCGGTCTCCCACCTCCAGCGGGTCCGCGAGGAGGAGGCCGACACCATCGAGGCCGCCGCCGCGCTGCTGGCGGAGGCGGTCGCCGAGGGCCGCCGGGTCTTCACCTTCGGTGCCGGGCACTCCGCGCTGCCGGCCCAGGACGTGGTCTACCGGGCCGGCGGGCTGGTCCCGCTGAACCTGCTGAACGTACCCGGGACGGCCGGGGTGACGGTGATGCCCGCCCCGCTGTCCAGCGCGCTGGAGCGGGTCCCCGGGCTGGCCACCGCCACGCTGGACCTGACCCCGGCCACCACCGGGGACCTGCTGTTCGTGATCTCGCTCTCCGGCCGCCAGGTGATGCCGGTCGAGCTGGCCCGGTACGCCCGGGACCGCGGAATCAGGGTCGTCGGCGTGACCTCCCTGGCGTACCCCGCGGAGGTGCCCTCGGCGCACCCGACCGGCACCTACCTGAAGGACCACTGCGACGTGGTGCTGGACAGCAAGATCGCGGTCGGTGACGGCGAGCTGACCCACCCCGGCGCCGAGACCACCTTCGGCCCGGTCTCCACCATCGTGACCAGCGCGCTGATGCAGGCCGTGGTCGCCTCCGCGGTCGGCCGGCTGGCCGACCGGGCGGCCTCCGGGGAGTGCCCCGCACCTCCGCTGTTCCGCTCCGGCAACGTCCCCGGCGGCACCGAGTGGAACGCCCGGCAGATGGCCGAGAACGCCGAGCGGGTCTTCTACACCTACTGAGCCGCCCCCGCGGCGGGGGCCGCCCGCGCACGGCCGCCGACGGCCGCACGCCCCCGCCACCTCCCCGCACGCTGGGTGCCGGATCGAACACGGGGAGTACCGGACAACGACCGGGCCTTCCCGGCCACATCCGGCCGCCCCGGCCGTCGCCAGGCGTACCGGCGAGCCCCCCGGGGCAGGACAGCGGTGCGACCGGAGCGACTGGTGGGGGCCGAACATGGCGTCTGTTGCGGGACGGACCGGGTGGATGCGCGAGCGGGACCTCCTGCCCGAGTTCTTCTGGGCCGCCGACGCGGCCTCGCTGCGCGGGCAGCGCCGCTCGGTCCGGCTGTCCGCCTGGGAGCTGGTCCTGCTGGTCGCCGCCGCGGCGACCGGCTCGGCCGACGGCGGGCCCTGGGCCTGGTCGGCGGCGGTCGCCTACCTCGGCGCGATCGCGCTGGCGGTGGTGATCAGCCGGCAGAACCCGCAGGGCCTCTGGTACGAGGGCCGGGCCGCCGCCGAGTCGGTGAAGACGCTGGCCTGGAAGTACGCCGTCCGGGCCGACGCCTACCAGCCGCCGCCGCGCGCCCTGCCGGACGCCGAGGGCCTGTACCGCTTCCAGCTCGCCCGGGTGCTCGGCGCGTTCCGGGACAGCCCGGTGGCCGTCCCGGACGCCGGGGTGGAGATCACCCCGGCGATGCGCGACCTGCGCGGCCAGCCGTTGGCGGTGCGCCGCGAGGTGTACCTGGCCGAGCGGATCCGGGTGCAGCACGACTGGTACCGCGCCAAGGCCCGCCACTGCGCCCGCGCCGGGCACTGGGCCGGGGTGCTCGGCGTGCTGCTGCCCGCGCTCGGCCTGGTGCTCGCCGTGCTGCGGGCGCTCGGCGCGTTCGGCTACGACGCGCTGGGCACGGTCTCGGCGGTGGCCGCCTCGGTCGCCGCCTGGGCGCAGCTGCGCCAGTACCGCCCGCTGGCCGCCGCGTACGCCCTGGCCGCCGAGGAGCTGGCGCAGGTCCAGCGCCAGCTCGCCCGGCTGGACCTGGAGTCGGTGGAGGCCGAGGAGGTCTGGGCCCGGCTGGCCCGGGACGCCGAGGACGCGATCTCCCGCGAGCACACCACCTGGCAGGCCCGCCGGGAGGTGCGCACCACCACCGACCGGGAGCACGCAACCGACCCGGAGCACTGAGGAGGCCGCAGGTGTCGTTACGGATGGTCAAGACGGCGGACCACCGCGCCCTGGCCGTGGAGACCATCGGCGACCCGCGCGGCCGTCCGGTCTTCCTGCTGCACGGCATGCCCGGCAGCCGGGTCGGCCCACACCCGCGCAGCACCGTGCTGTACCGGCTGGGCGTGCGGCTGATCTCGTACGACCGGCCCGGCTACGGCGACTCGACCCGGCTGTTCGGCCGCCGGGTGAGCGCGGCGGCCGCGGACGTGCGGACCATCGCCGACGAGTTCGGGCTGGAGAACTTCGCGGTGCTCGGCCGCTCCGGCGGCGGCCCGCACGCACTGGCCTGCGCGGCGCTGCTGCCGGAGCGGGTCAGCCGGGTGGCGGTGCTGGTCGGCCTCGCGCCGCGCAACGCGGCCGGCCTGGACTGGTACGCCGGGATGACCCCGTCCAACGTCCGCGCCTACCAGGAGGCCGAGCGCGGGCACGGCCGGATCGCCGACGCGATGGAGTTCCGCTCCCGGCAGATCAAGGACGACCCGGTCCGGCTGCTGAACGGGCTGCGCACCGAACTCTCCGCCGCCGACCGGGAGGTGGTGGCCGACAGCGGGCTGCGGCGGATGCTCCAGAGCAACTACCGGGAGGCGTTCCGGCACGGCGCGGACGGCTGGATCGACGACGTGCTGGCCTTCACCGCCGACTGGGGGTTCGAGGTCGAGTCCGTCCGGGTGCCGACCTGGCTCTGGCACGGCGCGGACGACCAGTTCTCACCGGTCGACCACTCCCGCTGGCTGGCCGACCACATCCCGGACGCCGAGCTGTTCCTGGAGCCCGGCGCCGCGCACTTCGGGGCGTTCCGGGTGATGACCACGGCGCTGGCCTGGGCGGCCGGCTGGGGCGGCCCGGGCTCGGCCCCGTACCGGCGCCACGCGCGGTGACCGGCTGTCAGGGGCGCTGAACCGGCGTCAGCGGCGCCGCGCCGCCGAGCACCGCCAGCACGTTGTCCACCGCCAGGCCGCCCATCGCCTGCCGGGTGCGCACGGTGGCGCTGCCCAGGTGCGGGGCGAGCACCGCGCGCTCCTGGGCGAGCAGCGCGGACGGCACCGACGGCTCGTGCTCGAAGTTGTCCACGGCGGCGGCGAACAGCGCGCCGGACTCCAGGGCGGCCGCCAGCGCCTCCTCGTCCACCACCCCCGCGGTCATGCTGACCACCACCGCGCCGCGCGGCAGCAGGGCGAGCCGGCGGGCGTCCAGCAGGTGGCGGGTCTCCGCGGTGAACGGGCAGGTGACGACCAGCACGGTGGAGGAGGCGAGCAGGTCCTCCAGCGGCTTCCAGTCGGCATCCTCGGCCTGCTCGGGCGGCAGCGCGGTGCGGTTGTGGTAGCTGACCGGCATGTCGAAGGCGCGGGCCCGGCGGGCCACCGCCCGGCCGATCCGGCCCATCCCGAGCACGCCCAGCGGGGTGCCGGCCAGCTCCATGCCGAGCAGGAAGTTCGGCGCCCAGGTCCAGGGCGCGCCGGAGCGCAGCAGCCGCTCGCCCTCGCCCAGCCGGCGGGTCGCGGCCAGCAGCAGCGCCCACGCCATGTCGGCGGTGGCGGTGGTGAGCACGCCGGGGGTGTTGGTGACCGTCACCCCGCGGTCGGCGCAGGCGGCCACGTCCACGTTGTGGTAGCCGACGGCGTGGTTGGCGACGACGGCCAGCCGCGGGCCGGCCGCGTCGAGGAAGGCGGCGTCCACCCGGTCGTCCAGGGTGGTGATCACGGCCCGCCGGCCGCGGACGGCCGCCAGCAGGGCGGCCCGGTCCATCGCCCGGTCGGAGTCGTGGCAGGTGACGGCGTGGTGCGCGGTGAGCCGTTCGACGACGCCGGGGGCGAGGCGCCGGGTGACCAGGACCGGGGGCGGGGTGTCACTCATGGTCCTGGAGCGTACCCGCCCCGCCACGGCCCCGCCCCGGTCCTCCGGCGTCCTCCCCGGTCGCCGGTCAGACCGGCTGCGGCTCCAGGTCCCGGTTGATCCGCTTCCAGCCGCGCGCCGAGACGGTGTTGGGGTGCTCCTCGCCGAACTGCCGGATCAGCTCGGCGATCGCCCGCGCCCGCAGCTCGGCGGCCTGGGTGTGCCGCCCGGCCGCCCGCAGGGTCATCGCCAGGTTGGCCTCGCAGGCCACCGCGTCCGGGTGCTGGGCGCTGTAGCGGTCGCAGAGCCCCTGGTACGCGGCCCGGCCGAGCCGCTCGGCGCGGTCCAGCTGCCCGTCGTCGGCGTAGGCGTTGGCCAGGTTGATCATCGCGTTGAGGGTGTACGGGTGGTCCGGGCCGACCGAGCGGGTCAGCCCCTCGACGGTGAGCCGGCCGCGCTCGATGGCGCCCTGGACGTCGCCGCTGCCCCGCAGGTAGATGCCGAGGTTGTTGGCGCAGGCCAGGGTGAACGGGTGCTCGTCGCCGAACAGCCGCCGGTGGCCCTCGAAGACGGTGGCGCAGAGGTCGCGGGCGGCCTCCTTGTCGCCGGAGGCGCTGTGGTCGGCGGCCAGGTTGAGGGCGCAGGCCAGCGCGTCGGGGGCGTCGGCGCCGTACCGCTCCAGGTAGCGCTCGTAGGTCTCCTTGGTGATCCGCCGGGCCTCGGCGAGCTGGCCGATCCGGCGCAGCGAGACGGCGAGCGACTTGGCGTTGCGCAGGTTCTCCGGGAGGTCCGGGTCGAGGACGTCGCCGAGGTCGGAGGTGACTTCCTGGAGGAGGTCCACCGAGCCGCGGTAGTCGCCGAGTTCGCGCAGGTCGCGGGCCAGGTTCGACTTGGTGGACAGGGTGTAGGGGTGCTTGGGGCCGAGTACGGCGGTGCGCCGGTCGAGGGTCTCCTGGTCGAGCTCGCGGGCGGCCTCGCTGTCGCCGACCAGCCGGTAGTCGATCGCCAGGTTGTTCGCCATGGAGAGCGTGCGCGGGTTGTCGTCTCCGAACAACTCGCGGAACTGGTCCAGGATTTCGCGGTCGAGGTCGAGGGCGGCCTGGAACCGGCCGAGCGCCCGGCGGTCGGCGCCGAGCGAGCCGGCCGTCATCAGGGTGTAGGGGTGGTGCTCGCCGAGCAGGCCCCGCTGGCGCTCCAGGGTGTCCTCGTCCAGGGCCAGCGCCTCGCCGTAGTTGCCCTGGGAGCGCAGCACGTTG
This sequence comes from Kitasatospora sp. NPDC018619, assembly GCF_044391605.1. NCBI lineage: Bacteria > Bacillati > Actinomycetota > Actinomycetes > Kitasatosporales > Streptomycetaceae > Kitasatospora > Kitasatospora sp. NPDC018619. The sequence continues at coordinate 32,344 of NZ_JBISAI010000024.1, read as the reverse complement.
GCGAGTTGGAAGCGCAGCAGCAGGGTCTGCCGGTCGTCCTCGCCGAGCTTGCCGGTCCACTCCACGTCCAGGGCGTGGCCCAGGTCGCGGGCGCGGTCGAGCTCGCCGCGCTTCCACAGGTAGCGGACGCGGTCGATGAGCAGCTGGCGGGTGTCGGCCTCGTCGCAGTTGTGCGCCTTGGAGGGGGACAGGTGCGGCCAGATCTCGTCGAAGGCGGGCCAGTTGGCCGGGTCGTCGGTGTCGCCGAGGACGGGCCGGGCGCCGGTGAGGATGCGGTGCACCTCGTGGACGGCGATCTCCTGCTCCTCGGCGGTCATCCCGGCCCGGATCACCGCCTGGACGAGCCGGTGCACCTGGAAGCTGTTGCTGCCGGCGTCGACCTTGGCGAGCGCGTACCGGCCGATCGCCTGGATCACCTTGCCCAGCATGAACTTGTCGCTGAGGTCGGCGTCGTACCGCACCAGCGCCCGGATCATCTGGTCGCTGTAGAAGAGGTTCATCGAGATCGGCTCGGGCGCGAAGAACGCGCAGAGCTGGAGCAGCCGGACGGCCGCCGGGGACTGCTCGCGCAGCCGTCCGATCGACACGTTCCAGGTCGCGGCGACGGGCGTCGGGTAGTCGGCCGGGCGGCCGACGGCCAGGGCGCGGGCGGCCTCGGCGTGCAGCTGGGCGACGTACGTCTCCACCGGGGTGCCGGTGGTGTCCAGCCAGGCGGCGGCCACCTCGACGGCCAGCGGGAGGTCGCCGACCGCCTCGGCGACCCGGTCGGCGTCCGGGCGGGAGAGGCTGCGGGCGCGCCGGCACAGGTGCTCGACGCTCTCGCCGCGGGTGAAGACGTCGACCTCCAGGGCCTCGGCGTGCCCGGTCCAGGCCTGGTTGCGGGAGGTGACCAGGATGTGGCCGGAGCCGCCGGGGAAGAACCGGCGGATCTCGGCGGGCTCGTCGGCGTTGTCGAAGATCAGCAGCCAGCGGGAGGTGGGCACGCCGCGCCGCAGCGCCTCGCGGGCCGCCTCGGCCGCCTCGGTGACGGAGTCGCCGACCCGCAGCCCCAGCCGCCGGGCGAGTTCGGCCAGCGCCGGGGCGACGAGTTCGGTCTGCTCGGCGTCGATCCACCACACCAGGTCGTAGTCGGACATGAAGCGGTGGGCGTACTCCAGCGCCACCTGGGTCTTGCCGACGCCGCCGAGCCCGTACAGCGTCTGCGGGGTGGGCAGCACGGCCGCCATGCCGCCGCGCAGCTGGTTGCGCAGCTGCTCCAGGACGGCGGCGCGGCCGGTGAAGGAGGGGTTGCGCGGCGGGACGTCCCAGACCGAGGGCTTGCTGCCGGGGAAGCGCGGGCCGCCGCTGGGCGCGTCGCCGAGCGGGGTGTCGCCGCGGCCGAGCGCGCGCAGCAGGCTCTGGATCGACTGGGTCTCGTCGCGGCCGACCAGGTCGACCGGGTTGCGGTTGCTGAACGGCGCGGTGAGCCGGACGTCGCCGACCCGGACCGGCAGCAGCTGGCGCCGGGTGCCGGAGGGGTCGGAGCTGACCACCGACTCCCACAGCGCCCGCGCCTGCGGGGAGCGCTGGTAGGCGGGCGAGAGCACGGCGACCGTCCGGTACGCGGAGTCGATGCCGCGCTCGGTCTCCTCGCGCGGGTCGGTGCCGGCGCTGAGGTCGCGCGGCAGCACCCGGAAGCCGGCCCTGGTCAGGACGGACTCGATCCAGTCCGCCCACATCCGGTCCTCGGGGACGTAGGAGAGGTAGAGGTCGGCGGGCACGGACGGGCGGCGGCGGGTGAACGCGTCCACGTAGCGCAGCCGCACCTCCTCGTCCATCGGCGGCAGGCCGTTCACCCGGCCCTCGGTGATCATGGCGGTGAGCCGCTCGCAGGCGGCCAGCATCGAGGTGGGGGTGCCGGTCTGGTCGCCGAAGGTCGCGAGGATCTCCTCGTAGGCGTAGAACGGCCGGTACGGGATCTCCACCGAGCCCCAGTACTGGGCGAGTTCCTCGCCGTCGAAGCCGGACGGCAGCCCGTCGAAGCGCACCCGGGCGAGCGCCCGGCCGGCGTCCGCCTTCTCCTTCTCGCCCTCGTCGATGCGCATCGGCACCGGCAGGATGCGGATGCCGCGCTCGCGGTAGCGGTCGTGGATGTGCTGGGCGATCCGCGAGGCGCCGTCGATGGACTGGTCGCTGAGGGTGAAGCAGACCACCAGGTCGTCGGGCATCTGGACGGTGCAGATCTCGGCGATGTCGGACAGGCCGGTGCGGGAGTCGATCAGCACGTAGTCGTAGCGCTTGGCCATGTCGGCCTTGAGGGCGTCGAAGAACTGCCCGCCGTCGAAGCGGTCGTAGAAGATGTCCCAGTCGAGGTGGGTGACGGCCTCGGAGTAGTCGCGGTTGAACTGGCCCGCGGAGAGGAAGTCCAGGCTGCCGCCGGCCGGGAAGTGCGGCCAGGTGAGCGACAGCGCGTGCGGGTGCACCCGGGCGAAGTCCAGGTGCCAGCCCTCGGCGTGCTCGACCGGGCGCAGCGCCTCCTCGCGGTACTCGGCGATCAGGTCCATCATGCCGGTGGTGCCCGCCAGCGAGGCCGGGTCCAGGAACGGGTGGAAGAACCTGGCGAGGCCGGGCGCCTCCAGGTCCCAGTCCACGGTGAGCACCCGGAACCCGTTGGCGGCCAGGATCCAGGCGGTGTTGGCGAGCGCCATGGTGCGGCCGGTGCCGCCCTTGTACGAGTAGAAGGTGATGATCCGGCCGTTGCGGTCCTGCTCCGCCGCCCGCCGCGCGGCCTCCCGCTGGGCGGCCAGGTCGGCGGCGGTGAGCCCGCCGAGGCGGAGGTTCCTGGTGCGGTTGTCGTCACTCATCGCATTCCTCCCAGGGGCGCCGTCCCGTCATCGGGTTCATCGCCGTCGTCGCGGTACGGGTCGTGCGCGCGGTGCGGGTCGCTGCCGTCGTGCCGACGCCGGCGGGTGGTGCTGGTGGTACGGGCGTCGCCGTCGTCCCGGTCGCCGCCACCGGGGTCCTCGAAGGGGTCCGCCGGGGCCCCGTCCGGTCCGTACCCGCCTCCCGGGCGGCGGAACGCCTCCCGCAGGCTCGGCCGCGGCGGCGGCGGTTCCTCCGGTTCGGCCCGGGTGCGGCCCTCGAACGCGTACTTGGCCCTCATCGCCGCCCGGGGCAGCGCCTCGTCGAAGTCCTCCAGGCTGCTCAGTCCGGTCGGGCCGGTGGCGCCGAGGAAGCTCGGCCGGCTCGCCCTCCGGGTCATGCGCAGCGTCTCGTCGCTCAGGTCCCCCAGTTCGTCCGCTCGCCCGGCGCACTCCGGGTCGTCGCCGTTGAACGGCTCCAGGATGCTCACCCAGGTCGCGTCCGAGCGGTCGAAGCGCCGGACCAGTTCGCGCCGGTCCGGGTCGCGCAGCGCCCAGCGGTCGAGCAGCAGCAGGCCGGGCGCCTCGGCGTTGCCGGCGGTGATCGACTCGACCTCGTCGTCGAACTCGTGCACCGTCGGCTGGAACCCCAACTGCCGGGCCAGGCGCACCGCGTGCTGGGCGATCGGCGTGCCGACCGGCCGGTACGGGTGCCAGTCGGTGCGCCGTTCGCCGTAGTAGTCGGGGCTGCGGTCGGCGGGCAGTTCGTTCTGGTGGTAGGCCAGGACGGAGATGCGCAGCTGCTTGGTCGGGGCGGTGACGTTGAACGCGCTGGGGAGGGTGTTGAACTCCAGCCGCCGCCCGACCGGGATCACCGTCTCCTCGGCGACCTGCACGATCCGGGCCGCCAGCCGGTGCACGGCCAGCTCGTAGGCGGGGCGGAAGTAGCTGAGCTTCATCAGCGCGTAGAGGCCCTCGGTGGCGTACTCGGGCCCGAAGCTCGCGTGGTTGAACTGGAGTTCACTGGCCACGTTCGGCAGCCGGTAGCGGCTCATCGGCGCCCACAGCACCGGGACGATGCCGCTGGTGCGCTCGGAGTCGAGGTTCGCCGGGTAGACCGGCCGGCGGGTGAAGGCGTGCCACTCCTGGCCGCACGGAACGCTGTTGAAGTAGCGCGGGGAGTAGAGGGGGACGAAGACCCGGCAGGTCGCCAACTCCTCGGACAGCCGTTCGGCCCACAACTCGCCCTGGTGCATGGACTCGTCCATGAAGCCCACCGCCGCGCCGTCCGGGACGGTGGTGAGCTGGAGCACCGCCTCGCAGAGGTCCCGGTACAGCTGTCTGACCCAGTGGTTCGGATCGCCGGCGCCCCGCGCGCCGGCCTTGGGGGTGTGCGCGTAGGAGAGGAAGAAGTACGGCCGGGCGTCGTCCTCTTCCCAGCCCCGGTCAGTCACACGCGCCTCCCCCGGGCCCGTCGGCAACCTGCCTCCCGCAGCCCCCGTGCGGCGGGGCTTCAGTGTAGGAACGACTGACACCCCAATGGAATAGCACAACGTCTCGCACGAATTGACATGACCGAAACGAGGCCGCGCCCGTGCACAGGGAGCAGTACCCCCGTTCCGGCCCGCGCGCACCACCGCCGGGAGGGAACCCGCGGACCGCCCCGACCGGAAACGGTCGGCACCGGCCGCGAGCGGACGCGCGGTCCGGGGGCAACCCGGTCCGCGCCGCCGGGGCCGGGGCGCCCGGGGCCGGCTCGCGTTCGCCCGCTTCGTCGCCCGGCGCCGCCCTCCGCGGGGCCGGGAGCGGGAAAGCCGGACAATTCAGCCGCCTTTCCGATTCCGCCCGAAGGCTTTCGACCGGCTGCCGGGCACGCGGCCCGGGCACCGGAATGGGATCGGCCCGACCGCCGCGGCGGCTATTCGCGGAGCGGCGCACGTGAAGAAACATTTCCACAATGTTTCGCCCGATTGCACGAAACCGCCACGACGCCCCGGCCCCACCCGCCCGGGCCGGGGCGCACGCCGTCACCCGACGGCGGCGAGCTCCGGAGGCCCGTACGCCCGACGCGCCCGCTCGATGGACTCGCCGTGCAGTTCCGCCCAGGCGACGATGCCCTCGACGAGCCTCAGCAGCCCCTGCCCCAGGGCCGTGAGCTCGTAGATCACGGCCGGCGGCCGGCTCCCCACGACCCTGCGCTCGATGAAACCGTCCCGCTCCAGGCGGACCAGCGTCTCGGAGAGCACCTTGCCCGAAACGCCCTCCATGCCGGATTTAAGATCGCAGAATCGTCGGGCACCGGCGGAAATCTGCTGACACGCGAGCATCGTCCACCGCTCGCCGATGCGATCCATTACCAGACGCGCAAGGCAGTCGCCATTCATTTCGGTCTCCCCCCGTGGACCGGCTGTTACTTGGGGGTAACCATAACTCCCCGGGGTGCGGTCGTCACGGTGAAGTGGATCACGGTCCTGCTCTATAACTGGGGCCTCCTCGATCACCACTTCCCGACCGATCACCACGTTCCAGGGGATATCCATGACCATTTCGCCCGAAAAGACCGTCACGGCCCTCGCCGCGGCCGCCCAGGCCGCCCCCGAGTGGGCCGCCGCCGGCGCCACCGTCCGCTTCGTCCTCAGCGACCCCGACACCGAGGTGACCCTCGACCCGCAGGGCCGGGCCACCGACGCCGCTCCGACCCACGTGCTGCGGATCAGCTGGTCCGACCTGCTGGACATCACCACCGGCCGCCGCACCTTCCTGCGCTCCGTCACCGGCCGCCGGCTGTCCTCGCACGGCCCGGTGATGCAGACCTTCGCCTTCGGCCAGGCCCTGGCGGCCTTCGACCTCGGCCGCTGAGCACCCGCGCCGCCCCGGGCACCGAGCGCTCCGGCCCGGCACCCCGGCCGCCGAGCACCCCGCCGCCGAGCACCGGGGCCGAGCGCCCTTCGAACGACCACCCCAGACAAGGAGCACCCATGCCCGCCCTGCACTCCCCCGCCGACCACCCGCTGCTCGCCGCCCACGAGGCGGACGCCCTGCGCACCGTCGTCGCCTTCGCCAAGGACCAGGTCGCACCCGGCGCCGCCGAGCGCGACGCCATCGAGAAGGGCCAGGTGGACTGGGAGACCGTCCGCGCCGGACACGGGATCGGCCTGCTGCGGATGGCGATCCCGCGCGAGCTGGGCGGCCTCGGGCTGAGCCAGATCGCCGTCTCGCTCGTCCTGGAGGAGCTGGCCGCCGCCGACCCCGGCATGGCCGTGCTCTTCGGCGCGACCGGCCTGTTCCAGACCCCGATCCTGATCTCCGGCGACACCCGCCTCCAGGAGCGCTACCTGCCGGCGTTCCTCGGCCCCGAGCCGGTGCTGGCCTGCAACGCGGTCGCCGAGGAGCGCAACGGCACCGACCTGGTGCTCCCGCAGAACGCGCCGTACGCCCAGGACATGACCACGGCGCGGCGCTCCGGCAGCGAGTTCCTCCTGAACGGCACCAAGCGCTACATCACCAACGCCCCGGTGGCGACGTACGCGACGGTCATGGCCAACCTGGAGGGCGAGCCCGGCTCCACCGGCCTGACCTGCTTCGTCACCGAGCTGGAGCAGGACGGCGTCACCCGCGGCGAGATCCACGACAAGGTCGGCTACCGCACCGCCCCGGCCGGCGAACTGGTCTTCACCGACGCCCGCGTCCCCGAGGAGAACGTCCTCAACGGCCTGGCCGGCGGGTGGGAGCTCAACGTGGCGATCGGCAACGTGACCCGGGTGACCTGCGCGTCGCTGGCCACCGGCATCGCGCGGCACGCCCTGGAGCGGGCCGTCGCCTGGAGCGGCACCCGCCGGCAGGGCGGACGGCTGCTCTACGAGCACCAGATGTCCGCCCGCAAGCTCGCCGACATGGCCGCGCGCGTCTCCGCCTCCCGGGCGCTCTACCTGGACGCCGCGGTGAAGGCCGACAACGTCATCCCGACCCCCGCGTACGAGCCGGCCGTCGCCAAGCTGGTCGCCGACCGCGCCGCGATCGACAACGCCGACGCCGCCATGGCCCTGATCGGCGCCCAGGCCTTCCAGCGCGGCGACGGCATGGACCGGGTGCTGCGGGACGCCTACGGGCCGCGGATCTACGAGGGCTCCCCCGAGGCGCTCGCGCTCGTGGTCACCGGTGAGCTGTTCGACGTCCCGGAGGTCCGATGACCACCGCGCTCGCCGGCACCCACCGCGACCGGCTCCCGGACGACGGCGCCGGCACCGCCCTGCCGGGCCTGGAGGAGTCGCTCACCGGGGACCCGCTCTTCCACGCGGTGAGCCCCGAGGGGCTGCTGGTCCTGACCGTCGCCGGCGCCCGACTGCCGGCCCCCGCGCTGGAGCAGGTCTACCGGTTCCGCCTGGCGCAGTACCTCCAGCGCGGCTGGGTCGACGCCGCGACGGTGGCCGCGCGCGGGCTGCGGGCCGAGCCCTACGACGAGTTCGCCCTGCGGGACTTCCACACCCTCGTGCTGGAACGCTCCACCGGGCTGCTGCGCGGCTACGGGACCCTGGCCGCCGCCCGCGACCACGTCGCCACCCCGCTCGGCGACCCGGCCCACCGGCCGTTCGTCGTCGAGCGGGACTACGCCCTCCCGCTGGCCGAGCACCTCGGCCCGCAGACCTCCTCGGCCCTGGTGTGGGAGGGCAAGCGGCTGGTCCGCGACCACGCGATGCCCCGCTCGCAGGCCGCGGTCAGCGTCCCCTGGTGGGTCTACCTCGCCTGGGCGGCCGGCTGCCTGGAGGTGCTGGACAGCGACCCGGCCGCCGCGATCGTCGGCGACGGCAAGCTCGAAGGCGCCGTCAACCAGCTGCGCCTGCTGGGCTTCGCGGTCCGCACGCTGGACGTCGCCCCCGTCCCGCCGGACCCCACCGATCTGTTCGCCCCCATGTGGGACCAGCAGGAGCGCTCGTACCCCTTCATCCTCACGGACGACGGGGCGCTGCGGCCCACGCTGGACCACCTGCGGACCGTGCTCGGCTCCGGCCAGGAGGGCTCGGTGCGCTCCCGACTCGTCGACTTCCTGGAGGCCAGGTCATGACCGCGATCGACGTGGAGACCCCCGCGCAGGCGCGCGAGCTGGACGAGGCGCAGTTCTACGCCTGCCTGACCCAGCGCAACCAGGGCCTGATCCCGGACGAGCTCCAGGAGCGGATCGGCCGCACCCGGGTGCTGATCGCCGGCTGCGGCTCCATCGGCGGCGCCACCGTGCAGCCGCTCGGACGGATGGGCTACCGGCACTTCGTCCTGGCCGACGTGGGCACGTACGAGCTCAACAACCTGAACCGGCAGAACGCCACCGTGGACGACCTGGGCCGCAACAAGGCCTCCGTCGGCGTCGGGCTGCTGCGCGGGATCAACCCGCACGTCGACGCCCGGGTCGTCCCGCAGGGCGTCACCGAGGCCAACGTCCGGGAGCTGGTGGAGCAGGCGGACGTCATCGTCGACGGCGTCGACGTCACCACGCCCTCCGGCCTGGCGGCCAAGATCTGCCTGCACCGGGAGGCCTGCCGCCAGGGCAAGCCGCTGGTGACGGCCTGGGACATGGCGGGGATGCTCGCCGCCCAGTGCTTCGACTACCGGGTGGTCCGGGAGATCTTCGACGGCCAGCTCGTCCCGGGCGACGAGGAGCGCCTCGACACCTGGGAGGTGATCTTCCGGATCGCGCCGCGGGGCCGCATCCCCGGCGAGATGTACCGGGAGCTGCGCCGCGGGCTGGCCCGGCCGGACTACAGCGTTCCCCAACTCACCGAGGCCGCGACCCAGTTCGGCGCCCTGGCGGTGCACATGGTCAACGTCCTGGTCTCCGGGCGGACGCTGCCCCGCACCGTCGCCGTCGACGTCCACCACGTCGCGATGAGCAGGGGCCACCGCCTCGTCGACCACGTCCACCGCCACCTGGAGCGGGCCCGCTTCCTCGCCTGGCTGCCGCCCGAGCAGGCCTGGAACGGCTTCGCCCCCGCACCGGTCTACCGCGCCCGCCGCCGCCGGGCCCTGCGCGCGGCCGCCCCTTCGAGAGAGAGGACAGCACCATGAGCAGTGACTTCGCCTACGCCGACATCCGCACCGCCGGAATCCGACTGACTCCCGAGGAGTCGGAGCAGATCTCCCGGGCCGCACTGGACCTCGCCCTCGACTTCCGCGGGCACTCGCTGCACGACGCCGGCCTGCTGCACGCGGTCGAGCTCGCGGCCGCCGCGCTGCCCGCCCCGGTCCGCCGGGCCCTGATCGCCTTCCGCGACCGCAGCAACGCCGCCGGCTGCCTGCTGCTCACCGGGCTGCCGGTCGGCACGCTTCCCCCCACCCCGGACCGGCCCGAGGCCGAGCCGACCTGGTCGGAGGTCCCGGTGGCGACGATCAGCCAGCTCATGGTGATGTCGATGCTCGGCCGCTCCATCTCGTACAGCGACGAGAAGGAGGGCCGGCTGGTCCAGGACGTCTGCCCCAAGCGCGGCGCCGAGCAGCGCCAGGAGAACAGCGGCTCGGTCCTGCTGGAGCTCCACACCGAGGACGGCTTCCACCCCAACCCGCCGCACTTCCTCAGCCTGATCTGCCTGCGCGCGGACCACGACCGGGTGGCCGCGACCGTCAGCGGCGGGATCGGCGACGCCCTGCCGCTGCTGGACGCCGGGACGGTGGAGGCGCTGCGGCGCCCGGAGTTCCGGACCAGGTTCAGCTCCTCCTTCGTACCGGACGCCTCGGTGGGCGTGCTGACCGAGCCGATGCCGGTCCTGTCCGGCGAGGCCGACTGCCCGGACCTCATGGTGGACTTCCACGCCACCGAGGCGACCACGCCGCGGGCGCGGGCCGCGCTGGAGCGGCTGGAGGCGGCCATGCGCCGCACGCTCAAGGGGCTGGTGCTCCGGCCGGGCGACCTGATCGTCCTGGACAACCGCCGCGCGGTGCACGGCCGCACCGACTTCACCCCGCGCTACGACGGCAACGACCGCTGGCTGCGGCGGTCCTTCGTGGTCACCGACCTGCGGCCGCTCAACGGCCACCTCGGCCAGGGCGGCCAGGGCCGCAGCCACCGGCCGGTGACCTTGGAGGCCGGCGCCGAGCGCGTGCTGGTGGGCACGGCCGGCGCCTGACGCCGCGGGCTCAGCCCAGCCACTGCCGGGCGCCGGCGCTCTCGCCGACGATCCGCGCCAGCTCTCCGTCGACGGTCGCGGCCGCCCTCCGGAAGACCTCCCGCCCCGTGGCGGTGAGCCGGATCTGGTAGCCGCGGCCGTCACCCGGGGAGGGCCGGCGGTCCACGTACTCCGCATCGACCATCTGCGCCACCATCCGGGACACCTGGGGCTGGCTGCGCGAGGTGCGGGTACTGACCTCCCCCGGGCGGACCCAGTCCCCCTCCGCCCAGAGCACCTCCATGATCTCGTACGCCGTCACGCAGAGATCGAACTCGTCGGACAGGGTGTGCTCGATCCTCTGGTTCATCTGCGCGCAGACGCGCACCAGGGACAGCCACCGATCGGCAAGAGGAGTGTTCGCCACGCTCCGAAGTCTAGATCCGACCCCCCTGGCATGTCGATTCATGCGCATGTATCTTGTTGCCCCGGAAAGGAGAACCGATGACTGAGGCAATCTCACTCGTGGACGCCAAGCAGGAGAACGACCGAGGGACGACCCAGGGGCAGGCCCCCGAACCCCCCAAAACCTCCTGGATGCCGATGGCCGCCGTCGGCGTGGCCCAGCTGATGGTCATGCTGGACTCGACGGTCGTGAACGTGGCGCTGCCCTCGATCGGCTCCCAGCTCCCCGCCGACCAGACCGCCCTCCAGTGGACGATCAGCGCCTACATCCTCATGTACGGCAGCCTGCTGCTCTTCGGCGGCCGGGTCGCCGACGTCATCGGACGGCGCCGCTCCTTCCTGACCGGCCTGGCCACCTTCGCGGTCGCCTCCGTGCTGTGCGGCCTCGCCGGCAACCAGGAGCTGCTGATCGCCGGCCGCGTGCTCCAGGGCCTGGGCGCCGCGGTGCTCTCCGCCGCCGCCCTCTCGATCGTGGTGACGGTCTACCAGAACGAGGACCAGCGCAAGGCCGCCCTCGCCACCTGGAGCGGCCTCGGCGTGATCGGCGCCATCCTCGGCGCCGTCCTCGGCGGCCTGATCGTCTCGGCCGTCAGCTGGCGCTGGGCCTTCCTGATCAACATCCCGATCAGCCTCGCCTCCGCCGTCATCGGACTGCGCAGCCTGCCCGCCATGCGCTCCGCGGAGCGCCGCCCGCTGCGCCTGCCCACCGCCTTCTTCGCCACCGCCGGCCTGGCCAGCCTGTCCTTCGGCCTGATCCGGCTGCACGACGGCATGACCTCCGCCACCGCCTGGGCAGGCATCGGCCTGTCCGTGCTCCTGCTCGCCGGCGTCGCCCGCTCCGAGCTGGGCAAGTCCGACCCGCTGCTCCCGCTGCACCTGCTGCGCATCCCGACCTACTGGCTCAGCAGCCTCGGCCTGCTGCTCGCCGCGATCGTCATGATGGGCAGCTCCTACCTGGCCAGCAACTACTTCCAGGGCGCGCACGACATGAGCGCCTTCGCCACCGGCCTCTCGATGCTGCCGATGGGCCTGGCCGCGCTGGTCTTCGCCTCCGTCGTGCCCAACCTGATCGGCGCCGTCGGCCCGGGCCTGACCTACCTGATCGGCGCGCTCACCCAGATCGCCGGTGCCGCCGTGCTGGTCACCGGACCGTCCAGCACCGTCGTCGCCATCATCGCGCTGACCGTCATCGGAGCCGGCCTGCCCACCTGCTTCGTCCCCCTCTACGGGGTCGGCACCGCACACGTCCGCCCCGAGGAGTCGGGCGTCGGCTCCGGCCTGCTGAACACCTTCAACGAGAGCGGCGCCGCCCTCGGCATCGCGGTGATCGGCACCATCCTGGCCACCTCCACGGACGGCGAGCTGTCCTCCGGCGCGACCGCGGCGGACGCCATGACCACCGGCGTCGGCCACGGCTTCCTCGCCGTCGCGATCTGCGCGGCCGTCGCCGCCTGCATCGCCCTGGGCCTGCACCGGCTGACCCGCGCCGCCGCCGGACCGGCCGGTACCACGGAGTCCTGACCACGGACTCCCGAGACCACCCTCCCCGGGCCGGACCGGCCCCCGGAACCGCCCGACCGTCCCCCCTTCGGTCGGGCGGTTCCCGTCGCCCCGGCACCGCTCCTGCGGGGCGCGGCCGGTCACGCGGTCGCGCCGGCCAGCCAGCCCTCCAGCGGGACGCGGCAGGAGTTGAGGATGCCGGCGATCGTCCCGTACGTCCCGACCAGCGCCAGGAGTTCCAGCACCTGCGCCTCGGAGTACCGCTCGACCAGCGCCTGCCAGGTGTCCGGGGCGAGCGCGTGCCCGTCGTGCAGTTCGTCGACGGCCCGCAGCCGGGTGCGGTCCGCCTCCGACCAGTCCGGGTGCTCCGGCCCCTCCTGGACGCGGGCGGTCTCGGGCCCGGTCAGCCCGGCCGCGGCGCCGAGGCGGACGTGGTGCTCCCCCACTCGTACGTCGAACCGGTGCGGTGCGCGGTGCGGAGCACGGCCAACTCCCGTTCACGGAACGGCAGCAGGCTTTGGTTGAGCTGGGCCGGCAGGGGCGCGAGGCGACCAGCAGGTCGGGGTGGTGGCCGACGGTGGCCAGGACGTCGAGCACCGGGCGGCCCTCCAGCGGCCCGGCGCCCCCGGCGAACAGGGGCGGCCGCGGGGCCCGCACGCGCCCGGCGAGCGCCGCGATCTTCCGGGGTGACCTCGACGACCCGACACGACCAGCGCCGCACCGCGACCCGGGAGCGGCTGCTGACCGCGGCACTGGAGCTGTTCGCCACCCAGGGGTACGCGGCCACCACGTACGACCGCATCGCCCGCCGCGCGGACGTGGGACGCCAGAGGGCCTTCAACCACTTCCTCCGCAAGGAGGACTTCGTCACCGCCTGGGTCCAGCAGTGGCACGAGGTGCTGGACCGGCACGAGGAGACGCGGACCGGCGCCGTCGAAGCGCTCGCGAGCGCACTGCGCACCCTCGCGGAGCTCAACGAGCGGGAGTGCGCGCTGGCGAAGGAGCTGCACGACAGCGGAGTGCTGCACGCCGCCTTCGGCCTCGGCACCACGGCGCCGCGGGCGTTCGTCGCCGCCGCGCTCCGGGGGCACGAACAGGGCGAGATCCGACTGGGCCTGAACCCGTGCGCCCTCGCCGACCTGGTGTTCGACCTCTGCGTCACGACCCTGAGCCGCTGGCTGGCCGCCGACGCCTCCTACCCGCTGGCCGACGCCCTGCTCGCCAGGCTCCGCCTCCTCGCGGACGGCTTCAGGGCCTGACGGGCCCCCCGGGCACCCCCGGGCCCCTGGCCGGGGCGGGGCCAGGGGCGGGGCGGCGCCGGGAACGGGCGGCTGTCAGGCGCGGTCGCCGCGCAGGACGGCCTCCGCGAGGTCGACCGCCTCGCGCAGCGGCACGAGCCGGCAGTCGGCCGTACCGATGCGGGCGCTGGTGATGCCGCGGGCGGCGCGCAGCACCTCGCCGCCGAGCGGGCCGAAGTGCAGGTCGTCCAGGTCGGGCGCCAGGAAGGCCGTCCAGCCGTCCTCCCCGACGCAGCGGTACTCGCGCACGGCCACGTCGGGCAGCCGGAGGTCGGCCAGGTGGAAGCCGGTGAACCGGTCCATCGGGACGCCGAGCATCAGCACCCGGGCGTCCAGGTCGTAGAGCCGCCCGAGCGGCGACTCCGGGCCGAGGTGGGAGGTCAGCGGGTGGTGGGCGGTGATCTCCCGGGCGTGCCGGCCGACGGCCGCCCAGGAGGTCTGGGGGTGGCGGCTGCGCAGCGCGCCCGGCCACGAGCGGACGGCCTCCGACAGCGCCCCCATGGAGGGCGAGGCCGGGGTGGTGGCCGGGTCGAAGCGGGGCATCCGGGCGAGGTGGTCGGCCACCTCCGCCGGGGAGAGACCGGCGATGGCGGACTGGTGGAGGCGGGAGCTGGCGGAGTTCTCGGGCGTGGCGGTGTAGGCGACCAGCGTGCCGTCGGGGCCCAGGAGTTCGAGCAGGGCCCGGACCACGCCGGCCGCTCCGCCCGGCACCGGTCCGAGGGCGCGCAACGATGCCTGGACGTGCAGCACCGTGCCCGGTCGGACCCCGAGGCCGGCGAGGTCGGGGACGAGGGGGTGGCGGGGGGAGGCGACGGCGAGGCCGCCGGCGCGGGGTTCGGTGAGGATGGCGTTTCCCCGGGGTTGAGGGCCCCGGGCGGGCTGGACCCGGGGCGGCGCGAGTGGGGGACGTCAGACCCCGGCGCGTTCCCGCCGGACCCGGTCGGCCGCCCGTTCGGCGGCGGCGGGCAGCGGCAGGGCGAGCCAGGGTGCCAGGGTGGCACGCATGCCGTCGGCGAAGCGCGAGCCGGCGCCGGTCAGGGCCCCGGACGACGCCAGCCGCTCCACGGCCTCGGCGGTGTACCGCCGCCAGAGGGCGAACTGTTCGCGCGCCCGGTCGGCGGCCGTGCCCGGCAGTCCGTCGTACGCGAGGGTGCGGGTGCCCCAGTACTCGGTGACGGCCAGGTGGGCGTAGGTGCCCTGGAACAGCCCTTCGAGCGGCCGGGGGTCGGGCCGCCAGGGGGCGAGGTACAGCGCGGTGTCGGCCCGGTCGTACAGGTCCGTCAGGTCGAGCACGGCGCCGAGCTTGACGTGCTGGAACTCGTGGGCGAGCAGCAGGGCGAGGGTCGGCGCGGTGGCCGGCCGGGCGATGGCGACGGCGCCGTACGCCTGCCGGGCCGCCGAGCTGACGTCCCGGCCGGCCGGGCCGGGCCGCAGCGGGGTGACCGTCGTCAGGCCGGCCCGGATGCCCTCCGCGTACCCGGGCAGGTCCCGCCCGAGCAGCTCCCAGGCCTCGCGCAACGCGCCCGTCCAGGCCAGCAGTTCGCCGTCGGACAGCCGGTCCGCGACGGGGTGGTCGTGGCTGTCGCGCAGCGGGTCGGCGTCCTCCAGCGCGACCGTCCAGCCGTCGGCCGGCCGCACCCGCCGCAGCGGTTCGTCCAGCACGGTGCGCACCGAGCCGTCGGCCGCCCGGACCTCGAAGCCGTCCGCCCGGCCGGTGACGACCGCCTCGCCGTCGGGTACGGCGAGGCGGCCGAGCGTCGGCAGGTGCAGCCACCCGCCCCGGACGGGCACCGCCACCGCGTCGCCCCGGCCCGCCCGTACCGCGGCGGCGGCGGCGAGCGCGGCGAGCCCGCCGAGGCCGACCGGGAGGTCCCCGGCGAGCCGGCGGGCCGCCCAGGCACGCGCGTACGGGTGGGCCAGCACGGCGTCCACCGCGGCCGGGGCCGCCGTGTCGAGCTCCGCGAGCAGGGCCCACGCCCCGGCCCGCCCCTGCCCGGAGGCGTCCCAGGCGGCGGCCAGCATGGCGCGGGTGAGGGCGAGTTGGGAGCGGCCGAGCGCGGCGACGGTCTGACCGCTCCCGTATCCGCGTGCGAGCTCGTCGAGTTGCGCCGGGCTGAGCCCGCCGGGCAGCAGCGGCCCGCCGCCGGGCCGGGGGGCCTCGGCCGCCTGCGCCGGAACGCCGACCGGACTCCCGCTCCCCGCAATGCCGTTGATGAACGTCATGAGATCACCGCAGTAGACGGAGGGATGGTCGAAGCTGCCTGCTCCATCGTCGCTCCGATAGCGGTGGGCGTACAGCCCGCCGCCGCAGGAGCGGACCACGGAGCAGGCCCGGCAGGCCTCGCTCAGTCCGGCCAGGCCGGACTGGCGGGCGGCGATGCCGGGGTGGCGGGCGAGGTCGTCGAGGCTGTGCGCGAAGACGTCCATCCCGGTGGCGGGTGCGCCGTCGTACGCGGTCTTCAGGCTGTCGGCCTGCTCGAAGGTCCCGTCGGTCTCCAGGACCGCCAGGTCGGAGGGCTCCAGGCCGAGCGACTCGGTGAGGCTGGAGAGCCCCCGCAGGGTGCGGTGCACGGATTCGAAGGTCCGCACGGCGAACGGCCGACCGTCCGCCTCCCACAGCCGGTGGACGGTCAGCAGCCAGTCGGCGTACGGGGTGGTGCCCGAGCCGGCGGGGCGCTTGGGCGGGTCGTCCCAGGTGGCGTGCGGGAGCAGGAAGTCCACCGCGGGCGGGCGGAGTTCGGCCAGCGCCCGGTAGACGGCGCCGGGGTCGTTCTCGACGTCCACCGTGCACAGCAGCCCGAGGAACAGGTGCCGGAAGGCGGGCTCGTCCAGCAGCGCGACGGCCCGGAGCACCTGCGGGTGGCTGCTGCGACCGTCGGCGAACCGCCGGTGGCGGTCGTTGGCGGCCCGGTCGCCGTCCAGCGAGACGCCGACCCTGATCCCCTGCTCCGCGAAGAGCGCGCAGAATTCCCGGTTCAGCAGCACGCCGTTGGTGTGGATCCGCAGGTCGAGCGCGCAGCCGGACGGGAGCGCCGCCCGGAGCGCCTCGGCGGCGCGGCGCAGCCGGTCCGGGCCGGCGAGCAGGGGTTCTCCCCCGTGCAGGACGACCCGGACGGCGGGCAGCCGGTGGGCAGCCGCGTGCTCGCCGATGCGTTCGGCGGCCTTGGCCAGGATCCCGTCCGCGATGACCTTCGGCCGGGAGCGCCAACTGCTGTCCGCGTGCTCGTAGACGTAGCAGTGGTCGCAGGCCAGATCGCACCTGCTGTGCATCTTGACCACGAACTGCGTCAGCGGCAGCGGGATCGACGTCGTCATGGGTCCGGGACTGTTCGGTTCGGCCCGGTCCGGTCTGCGCCCGGGTGCGCGGGCCGGGCCGGATCGAGGAGTTGACGGCTCAGATCGAGGAGTTGAACGCGGCGACCGGCACGAGGCCGGAGTCCGCGCCCGGGAGCGCGCGCTGGAGGCGGGCGGCGAGTTCCTCCGCGCCGAGCGCGGCGAGGTCGGCGAGGGAGGGGCGTTCCGGCGTCTCCTGAGGATCAGTGAGGGTGCCGGCCGGCCTGGTGCTGGTTACCGGAGTCATGTTCGTTTCCTTAGGCGCGGTTAGGACCTGCCGAGGGTGGGTAGGCCCACCCGGTTGCGACCAATGTAGTGCCCGCGGGGACTCCGCGCGGCACCTTGTGGAGTCGCGTGGGGCTCCCCGGGCTGCCGACGTCGCACGACGGCGCATCGGCCCCCTGGAATTCACCCGTTCAGCGGTCGCGCGCTCCGCCGTGGCGCACGCCGAAGCGCGTCGCCGGGGGAGGGTGCGGACCGCTGGCCGGGGCCCACCCCGGGAGTGCCCCGCGGAGCCCCCGGACAACCGCCCCATCCGGCCAAGCCTCCGGCGCTCCGGATTCATTCCCCCGGCGCGCCGGGCTCCCCCGGCTCCTTGGACCCCCCTCGCTCCCCCTGCTCCCCCCGCCCGCCGCCCGCTCCGAGCGCCCGGACGGCCCGCACCAGCTCGGTGGTGAACTCCCGCCCGGTGTCGGTCAGTTCGCCGCACTCCAGGAGCGTCCGCCCGGCCCCCAGGGTGTGCGCCCGCCACCGGACGAACTCCCCCCGCGCACGGCCGCGGCCGCCCGCTCCCGCGCCCACCGGAGCGCCCGCTTCCGCCCGCCAGAAGTCCGCCACCCCCAGGTGCGCGTACGCCCCCTGGAGCAGCGCCCCGGCCGGCCGCGGGTCGGGCCGCCAGGGAGCGTGGTAGACCGCCGGGCCGTTGGGGCGGTGCAGCGGCACCAGGTCCAGCAGGGCGCCGAGTTGGACGTGCAGGAACTCGTGCACCAGGGCCAGCGCCAGCAGCACCGGATCGCCCGGCAGCGAGGCCGCCACCGCGCCGTACGCCCGCCGGGCGGCCGCGCTGACCGTCTCCCCGCCGGGGGCGGGCCGCAGCGGTACGACGGTGGTCACGCAGGCCGCGACGGCCGCCGCGTGGTGGCGGTGGCGCCGCACCAGGATCTCCCAGGCCTCGGCCAGGCACCGCTCCCAGCGCAGGAGTTCGGCCTCGGAGAGCGGGCCGGCCGGCGGGTGCCCGTAGTCCACCCGGCGCGGTCCGGCGTGGTCGACGGACGGCTCCCAGCGCAGCCCGTCGCACTCCAGCGCGAGCCTCGGGCCCGGAGCCGGGCGGAGGAACCCGGCCAGCCCGTCGAGCGGGACGGGCCCGCCCTCCGCCGCACCGCGCAGGCAGTCCGCCGCCCAGGCGTCCAGTTCGGGCCGCAGCAGCACCTCCTCCCACCGCGCCCGGTCGCCCTGCCGCAGCGCCCGCACCCGGGCGTACGCCTCCCGGTAGCCGTCGTGCTCCGGCACCGCCCGGCGCAGCGCCAGCAGCAGCAGCGCCCGCTTGCTCACCTGCCCGGCGCGCAGCAGCCGGACGGCCTCCGGCCCGCCGCGCGCGCCCGCGATCGCCCGGAACGTCGCCCGGTCCACCCCGTGCCGGGGCAGCCCGTCCGCCCCGTCCGCCCCCTCCGCCCCCCGCGCCCCCGGCACCCCGGCCGCCACCGCCGCCTCGCCCGTACCCGCCACCGCTCCTCCTCCGTGCGCCCGCCGGCCCGGTCGGCCGGCCCAACCCCCAACCCGCCGGGCCCGCCCCCGGTCTCCCCGCGCCCGGGCGGATCAGCCGGACGGCGGCCGGGCCTCACCCGGACGGGTGAGCCGGACGCGCACCCCGGCCGTGCGCCCGGGCATCCGCTCCCCCGCCGGCGGGCCCCCTCGGTTCCGCGCCGGCTCAGTCCCGCGCCGGCCGCGCCAGCTCCGCGACCCCCGCCCGCAGGCGCCGCGCGATGTGCCGGATCAGCCGGTCCAGGTCCGCGCAGTACACCGACGGGTGCCCGAAGCCGTCCCCCGCGTACCGGTGCGCGTACAGGCCCCCGCCGCAGACCCGGGCCAGCGGGCAGCCGGCGCAGACCGGCCCGAGGCCCGCCAGGCCGCGCTGGCGGGCGCGGAAGGCCGGGTGCGCGCCCGCCGGCCCGAAGCCGTGCCGCCAGACGTCCAGGCCGGTCCCCGGGGCGCCGTCGTAGGCCGCCTTGAGGCTGTCCGCCTGCTCGACGGCCCCGTCCGCCTCGACCACCACCAGGTCGACGGGCGCCAGCCCGACCGCCTCGCTGGCCGCCCGCCCGCCGAGCAGCAGCACCGCCAGCTCCTCGAACAGCCGCACCCCGGTCTCCCGGCGCGGCGCGTCGAACCAGCGGTCGAAGGCGGCGACCAGCCACTCCCCGTACGGCGCCGGCCGGCCGCCCGAGGGCGGCGCCTGCGGCACCGGCCGCGGCGGGAGGCCCGGCGGCGGCTCCCGCCAGGTCCCGTGCGGCAGCAGCAGGTCGAGCCGGGGCGGCGCGAACTCCAGCAGCGCCTCGTAGGTCTCCACCGGGTCGGCGAGCAGGTCGACGACGCACAGCAGCCCGGCGAACAGCCCCCGGTGCGGCTCGGAGCCCAGCAGCCGGACCGCCTCGGCGGTGCGCGCCCAGCTGCCCGCGCCGGAGGGCAGCCGGCGGTGCCGGTCGTGGCCGGCCCGGGTGCCGTCCAGCGAGACCCCGACCGCGACCCGGTACCGGTGCAGCACGTCGAGCAGCGCCGGTTCCTCCAGCAGCCGCAGCCCGTTGGTCTGCACGGTGAACCGCACCCGGGGCCGGATGCCCGCCAACTCGCCCAGCAGCGCGTCCAGGTGGGCCGCGCCGACGAGCAGCGGCTCCCCGCCGTGCAGCACCACGGACACCTCGTCCAGCCCGTGCTCGGCGGCGTGCTCGTCGATCCGCCGGGCGGTGCGGCGGGCGGTGGCGAGCTCCATCCGCCGCGGCCGTCCGCGCCAGCTCTGGTCCGCGCCCTCGTACACGTAGCAGTAGTCGCAGGCCAGGTTGCACCGACTGTGGATCTTGAGCAGGAACTGCCGGAACGGCACCATGACGGTGAGCCTAGAACACGGTTCCCGAGGTGCCGTCACACGTGCGGCGGCTCCACGTCCGAGTCCAGCCGCGTCCCGGCCCGCACCGCGACCGTCGTCGGGTGCTCCTCCCCGAGGGTGATCCGGGCCCGCCGGATGCACTCCGCCCGCAGCTCCGCGGCCCGCTCGGCGTACCCGAGGGCGGCCAGCGACAGCGCCAGGTTGGAGTTGATGCCGATCGAGTCGTAGTGGTCCTGGCCGAGCGCGGCGGTCATCAACGGCTCGGCCTCCAGCTCCAGTTCGAGCGCGGCCCGGAGCTCCCCGGCCAGCGCCAGGTCGTTGGCGTGGTTCATCATGGCGATCGGGATGTAGAGGTGGTGCGCGCCGAGGACGGTGCGGAACTGCGCCAGCGTGCGGCCGGACAGCTCGCGCGCCTCCACCGTGCGCCCCGCCAGCCGCAGGTACACCGAGAGGTTGTTGGCGCCGGCCAGCGTCACCGGGTGGTCCTCGCCCAGGTAGTCGCGGTACCGCGCCAGCGCCCGTTCGGCCAGCGGGATCGCCCGGCCGGTGTCGCCGAGCGCGTTGAGGTCGCTGGCCAGGTTGGTGGCGGCGGCCAGGGTGTCGGGGTGCTCGGGGCCGTTGATGTCCAGGTAGCGCTGGTAGATGTCCTCGTCGATCTCCAGGGCCTCGTGGTAGCGGCCGGCCCGGCGCAGTGCCACGGCCAGGTTCTTGCGGGCGCGCAGGGTGTCGGTGTGGCCGTCGCCGATGGTCTGCTGGTAGATCCGGACGGTCTCCTCCAGCAGGTCCAGCGCCTCCCGCAGGCGCCCGGTCTCGCGCAGGTCGCGGGCGTAGTTGGAGGCCGAGGAGAGCGCGTACAGGCTGTGCGCGCCGAGCGCGTCGCGCTGCTGGAGGTAGTTGCTGCGGTGCCGTTCCAGGGCGGCCCGGCGGTCCCCGGCCAGGTAGTCGGAGACGGCGAGGTTGTTGGTGATCATCAGCGTCCGCGGGTGGTCCGGCCCGAGGGTGCGCCGGGCGGCGTCCAGGGTGCGGCGGTCGAGCGCCCGGGCCTCGTCGTAGCGGCCGAGGAAGCGCAGGTCGGCGCCGAGGCTGTTGGCGACGGCGAGGGTGTGGGAGTGCTCCGGGCCCAGCGTCGCGGTGAAGCGCTCCAGGATGTCCCGGTCCATCTCGTACGCCTCCTGGAGGGCGCCCTGGGAGCGGCGGATGTTGCTGAGCTGGGTGCGCAGCATGAGCGTCTGGGCGTCGTTGTCGGCGTCGAAGCCGGGCCCGCCGTAGCCCTCCTGGCGCCAGTGCCACAGCGTCCGCTCGGCCAGTTCCCGGCCGGACTCGTGCAGGCTGCGCTTCCACTGGTAGCGGACCGAGTCGATGATCCACTGCCGGACGTCCTCGTCGGCGCTGTCCAGCGCGCCGGAGGGCTGGAGGTGGGGCAGGAGTTCGGCGTACTCGGCCCAGTTCACCGGCACGTCCGGGTCGCCGGGGTTGGCGGTGGCGAGCGCGGCGTGCACCACGCCGCGCAGTTCGGCCCGCCGCTCCTCCTCGACCTGGTCGCGCAGCACCGCCTGGACGAGCCGGTGCACGGTGATGGTCTCGCTGCCCTGGTCGGTGCGGGCGAGCCCGAACCGGTTGATGGCGCGCAGGAACTCCCCGATCGCGAGCTTGTCGCGGGGTGCCCGCGGGGGCAGCCGCAGGGCGCGGGTGACGGCCCGGCTGTAGAGCAGCCGCATCGGGATGGCGTCCGGGCCGAAGAAGGCGCAGATCTCCAGGATCTGGGCGGCCGGGGCGTTCATCCGGCGCAGCTCCTCGACCGAGATGCGCCAGGTCGCCGCGGCCGAGTGGGGGTAGTCGGCGGCGCGCAACCGGGTGCGTTCGAGCATCTCGGTGAGCTCTTCGTCGAGCAGTTCGAGGTAGGTCGCGATCGGCATCGAGGTCTCCTGGAGCCAGACGGCGGCCTGGCCGACGGCGAGCGGGAGGTCGCCGAGGCGGTGCGCGACCTGGTCGGCGTCCTCCGAGGAGAGGCCGCTGTTGAAGCGGCGCAGCAGCCGGACGCTCTCCTCGCGCAGGAAGACGTCGACCTCGACCAGGCCGGCGTGCCGGGCCCAGCCCTGGTTGCGGGAGGTGATCAGCACGTGCCCGCCGGAGGAGCCGGCCGGCTGCCACGGGGCGAGCTCCTCGGGGGTGCCGGCGTTGTCGAAGACGAGCAGCCAGCGGCGGTACGGCTGGCCGCGGCGCAGCGCGTCGAGCACGGCGGCGGCGGTGTGGGCGACGTCGTCGCTGGTGGGCACGCCGAGCCGGGGGGCGAGTTCGGCGAGCTTCTGCGGGATGTTGGCGGGCTCCTCGGCGGGCACCCACCAGACCACGTCGTAGGCGGCCTTGAAGCGGTGCGCGTACTCGGCGGCGATCTGCGACTTGCCCGCCCCGCCGAAGCCGTAGAGCACCTGGCTGAGCACGGCCGCGGGCCCGCCGGTGAAGCGGTTGCGGAGCAGTTCCAGCAGCTTGCCGCGGCCGATGAAGGCGGCGTTGCGCGAGGGCGCGTCCTGGACCTGCGGGGCGGTGCCGGGGAACCGCGCCGGGGCGAGGAACTCCCCGCTGTCGCTCTCGGGTTGGCGGTTGCTGCCGGGCGGCGGCCCGAACTCGGCGTAGAGCTGCGCCTCGGCGCCGACCGCGGAGGAGCGGACCAGGTCGGGCACCGGCCGCGCGGTGAACGGGCGGGGCACCGGCTCGTCCGGGTCCTGGAGCCGGAAGGGGACCAGCGCCGGGGAGCCGGAGGCCAGTTCGCGCCCCTGGAGGAGCTGCCAGACCTCGGCGGCCCGGGGCAGCGCGGTGTACTCCGGCGAGAGCAGCGCGAGCAGCCGGCCCTGGCCGTCGACCGGCCCGGCGACCTCGGGCGGCCGGGGGCCCGTGTACGGTTCGGCGGCGCTGTGCAGGGAGGTCTGGTAGCCGAAGCGGGTGAGCGTCCCGGCGGCCCACTCGGCCCACATCCGGTCCTCGGGGGCGTAGCTGACGAACACCTGGCGCGGCACCGCGCGGGCGGAGCGCAGGTAGGCGCCGTAGAGCCGGCGGCGGGTCTCGGCGGTGAGCGGGCGCAGGGTGCGGACCCGGCCGTCGGTGATCCAGCCGGCCAGCCGTTCGAAGGCGTTGAGCAGGCTGCGGGCCTCCTGCGGCCGGTCGGCGACGGTGGCGGGCACCTCCTCGTAGGCGTAGAAGGGCTTGTACGGCACCTCGACGTCGGCCCAGTAGGCGGCGCGGCGGTCGCCGGACAGCCAGCGGCCGAGGTACGGGGCGAAGGCCTCGCGGGCGTAGTCCCGCCCGGCCTCCAGCCGCTCCTGCTCGGCGTCCTCGACCCGCATCGGCACCGGCAGGACCCGGATCGCCCGTTCCTCCGCCTCGGCGATGGCGCGGGCGGCGTCCACGCCGCCGCGGATGTTCTGGGCGCTGAAGGTGAAGCAGTCGACCACGGTGTCGGGCATCAGGACGGTGCAGATGCCGGAGGTGTCGCTGACGCCGGTGCGGCTGTCGATGAGCACGTAGTCGTAGCTCCGGGCCCAGCGTTCGCGCAGCTCCCGCAGGAACTCGCCGCCGCGGATGTCCCGGCCGTGGTAGAAGCTGCGCCAGTTGAAGCTGGTGACGGCGGGGGCGTAGGCGGCGTTCTGCCGGCCGGCGGGCAGGAAGTCGAGCCGGCCGCCGGGTGGCAGGTCGAGGGCGAGGCCGCAGACGTAGCCGTCCAGGCGGCCGGGCTCGTCCAGCCAGACGGCCGGGGGCTGCCCGACCGGCCCGGCGGCGGAGGGCAGCGCCTGCCGGACGTAGGAGCGCAGCAGGTCGATCAGGCCGTCGGTGGAGTGGAGCTCCGGGTCGACCAGCAGCGGGTGGTAGTAGCGGTGGAGGCCGGGGGCCTCCAGGTCCCAGTCGACGACCAGGACGCGCAGGCCGCGGCTGGCGAGGATCCAGCCGACGTTGGCGAGCGCCATGGTGCGGCCGGTGCCGCCCTTGAAGGAGTAGAACGTGACGACCGATCCCGGTCCGCCGCGCTCCGGCTCCGTGCCGGGTTCAGTGGTCATCGTTCGTCTCCCCCCTCAGCGGGGCGGCGGTGTCCTCGCCCCGGCTCTGGTGCGGCAGGTCCGTGGAGCCCGGCAGGCCCCGGTCCACGCGTGCGGGCGGCCCCTCGCGGGGCCCCGGCGGGCCGGCCGGGATGGCCAGCCCGGGCATCACCGGGCCGGTGTCCGGGCCGCCGCCCGGGCCGAAGCCGAAGGCGTCGCCGCCATCGTCCCCCCAATCCAGGTTGTCGTCCATGAGCTTGTTCTGAGCGACCGTCACCATGATGGTGAGGTCGTTGTCGAAGCTCTCCCGGCTCACTTTGACCCGGAACAAGTGCTCCAGGTCGCTCCGGCGCAGCCAGTTGCGCCGGAACACGTCACGCACGCCCGCCCAGAGCGCGTCGCGCCCCGGCCCGTCGGCCGGGTCGTCGCTGCCGGTGGGCACCATCACGCCGGTGACGGGGTGGTTCTGCTCGTCGTACGCGCGCAGCGCGGAGCGGTAGCGGTCGGCGCCGGCCACCCACGGGTCCACCAGCAGGATGCTGACCTGGCTGTCCTCGCGGGCCTGGTCGAGCTTGTCGGCGAGGGCGGCGTCGACCTCCTCCAGCGTGGTGGTGTGCCCGGCGCCGGTGATCACCTGCTGGGCGCGGGCGGCCAGCGAGGGCTGGGTGGGCGGGTGGTAGGGCGCCCAGTGCCAGGGCTTGGCGCCGTACCAGCCGCCCGCCCGGGAGCCGCCCCCGGCGCCGGCGTCCGAGGCGCGCCCGGCCGCGATGAACAGCCGCACCATCCCGGGGGCGGAGGCCACCGGCGGCGCGGCCGGCGGGGGGAAGTAGCCGCGCACGGCGCCGAGGTCGAACTCGGGCAGCTCGCCGAGCCGGCGCGCGGCCGCGTCCCGGACCCGCTCCGCGACCACCCGGACGACCTGCTCGTACGCCCCGGCCTGCGCGGTGCGCAGCAGGGCCCGCAGGCCGTGCCGGGCGTAGGCCTCGCCCATGTCCGGCTGGGCCCACTGGATCTTGTTCACCTCGTCGGCGAGGGTGCCCGGCTCGACGGGCTCCCAGAGCACCGGGACGAGCGCCGGGATGAGCTCCCCGGTGTCCTCGTGGTGGCGCCGGACCCGGCCGCGGAAGGCCGTCCACTCCTTGCCGCAGTAGAGGCTGTTGAAGTAGGCCGGGGAGTAGAGCGCGATCATGGTCCGGCTGCGGCCGAGCATCGTCGCCAGCTTCTCGGCCCAGTCGTCGCCCAGGCGCAGCTGTTCGGTGTCCCGGTAGGCCAGCTCCTCGACCCGCACGCCGGTGCCGACCAGCCGGCCGAGTTCGTCCCGCAGGTCGTTGAAGAACTGGTTGACGAAGGCGTCCTCGGCCTCGTAGTCCCGGCGCGCGTAGCTGAAGAAGAAGTACGGCCGGTGCTGTTCCTGCTCGATCACCCTTTTCCCCCCGTGCCCGACGTCCGCGACGGCGCTGGTTTCATACCCCAGCATGTCGCGAACTCCACTGCTGACGCAGGGGAGTTGGGGGATTCCGCGGGCCGGGGCGGTTTAGCCGGAGGTCAGGCGCACTCGCCGGGCCGGGAGCGCTCCGGCGCCCGGGGGGGCGCGCCGGCGGGGGCGCGGGCGCCGGGGCGGGGCGCTACCGGTCGAGCGCGGACTGGAAGGCGGCGAGCGGCTCCGCGCCGGGCGTCAGGGCGTCCGCGACCACCCGGCGCAGCAGGTCACCGAGGACGGTGTCGGGCAGGGCGTCGAGCCCGTCGAGCGGCAGGGCGGTGACGTCGACCAGGTCAGAGCCGAGTCCAGCGGCGGTTTCCGCACCGGTGACGCCCATCAGTCCCTCACTCGATCGTGTCGGCACAGCGGGCTGCCGGCCGGAAGTGCATCGACCCAGGTCCGCGACGGGCATCGTACACCCGCGGGGTGACGTACCGTCAGCTCCGCGCGGGCGCCGCGCGGAGCCGGTGGGCCGGACGGATCACGGGCAGAGCCGCTCCACCCGCCACCCCGCCGGGCCGGACGGGTCGACGACGTAGCGCAGCCGGTCGTGCAGCCGGTTCTCCCGGCCCTGCCAGAACTCGATGCTCTGCGGGACCACCCGGTACCCGCCCCAGAACGGCGGGACGGGCACGCCCTCGCCCTCCGGGTAGCGGCGCTCCAGCTCGGCGTAGCGCCGTTCGAGGACCTCGCGGCTCTCGACCGGGCTGGACTGCTCGCTGGCCCAGGCGCCCAGCTGGGAGCCGTGCGGGCGGGTGCGGAAGTAGGCGGCGGTCTCGTCCCGGCCGACCTTCTCCACCCGGCCCTGGACGATCACCTGGCGGGCCAGCGCGATCCACGGGAACAGCAGCCCCGCGTGGGGGTTGGCGGCCAGTTCGGAGCCCTTGCGGGAGCCGTAGTTGGTGAAGAACACGAAGCCGCGCAGGTCGTAGCCCTTGAGCAGGACGGTGCGCGAGCTGGGCCGCCCCTCGGCGTCGGCGGTGGAGAGCACCATCGCGTTGGGCTCCGCCACCCCGGCGTCGTCCGCCTCGTGGAACCAGCGGGTGAACTGGCCGATCGGCTCGGACGCGAGCTGCTCCTCGACCAGGCCCTCGTGGCTGTAGTGCTTGCGCATCACGGTGAGGTCCGGGCCGGGGCGGGCCTCGTCGGCCAGGGTCCGGTTGGCGGGGCTCGGGGGCGTCGACTGGGCGCGATCCGGGGTCTGCACGCCAACATCATCCCGTACGACAAGCAACGGGCGCCGCCACCTCCGGACAAACCCCGGTGGGAGTTCAGGTGACCCGCCGCCGATCGGCCGCCCGCCGTGCGGGGGATTGTCCAGGGCCGGGCGTTTGGTCCCCCGGGTCGCCGTCGCGCCGGGGCGCGAGCGGCCCCTGCGGGAGGAGGGCCGCGCCGCCCGAAGGGAAACATCACCACGGTGGTGTATGGCGCAATGCACCCCGTGCCTGTCACTCTGGCACCGAGTGCCAAACACCATTCGGTCACGGGCGCGCCGCCCCACCACGGCGGAGCGCCGATCACAGAACTGAGGGAGCCGTCGCATGTCCGACTTCGTACCCGGGCTTGAGGGAGTCGTCGCGTTCGAGAGCGAGATCGCCGAACCGGACCGTGAAGGCGGCGCCCTGCGGTACCGCGGTGTCGACATCGACGACCTGGTGGGCAACGTCTCCTTCGGCCACGTCTGGGGCCTGCTGGTGGACGGCAAGTTCAACCCCGGCCTGCCGGCCGCCGAGCCCTTCCCGATCCCGGTGCACTCCGGCGACATCCGGGTCGACGTGCAGTCCGCGCTCGCCATGCTCGCCCCGGTCTGGGGCCTCAAGCCGCTGCTGGACATCGACGCCGAGCAGGCCCGCGACGACCTCGCCCGGGCCGCCGTGATGGCGCTGTCCTACGTCGCCCAGTCGGCCCGCGGCCAGGGGCTGCCGATGGTCCCGCAGAGCGAGATCGACAAGGCCGAGACGGTCGTCGAGCGGTTCATGATCCGCTGGCGCGGCGAGCCGGACCCGAAGCACGTCAAGGCCGTCGACGCCTACTGGACCTCGGCCGCCGAGCACGGCATGAACGCCTCCACCTTCACCGCCCGGGTCATCGCCTCCACCGGCGCCGACGTCGCGGCCGCGCTCTCCGGCGCGGTCGGCGCGATGTCCGGCCCGCTGCACGGCGGCGCGCCGTCCCGCGTGCTCGGCATGATCGAGGAGATCGAGCGCACCGGCGACGCCACCGCCTGGGTCAAGAACGCCCTGGACAAGGGCGAGCGCCTGATGGGCTTCGGACACCGCGTCTACCGCGCCGAGGACCCGCGCGCCCGGGTGCTGCGCCGCACCGCCAAGGAGCTCGGCGCGCCGCGCTTCGAGGTCGCCGAGGCGCTGGAGAAGGCCGCGCTGGAGGAGCTGCACAACCGCCGCCCGGACCGCGTGCTGGCCACCAACGTCGAGTTCTGGGCCGCCATCATGCTGGACTTCGCCGAGGTCCCGGCGCACATGTTCACCTCGATGTTCACCTGCGCGCGCACCGCGGGCTGGTCGGCGCACATCCTGGAGCAGAAGCGCACGGGCCGGCTCGTGCGCCCCTCCGCGCGCTACATCGGCCCCGGCCCGCGCCGTCCCGAGGAGATCGAGGGCTGGGACGCCATCACCGGCTGACCTCCCCGCCCGGGAACCGGACGAGCGTCCGGACAGTGCCTCTGAACAGCGGGTCCGGCTCCGGCCGGGCCCGCTGTCGCGCGGCCGCGCCCGGCCCGCCCGGAGCCGTGACCACGGTCTCAGCGGGCGGACGGCCGTACCCCGCGGAACCTCCGGCCGGTAGGCTGCGCGCGTGGCTCAGATCCAGATCCCCGCTGACATCAAGCCCGCAGACGGCCGTTTCGGCTGCGGACCGTCCAAGGTGCGCCCCGAGGCCCTGAGTGCCCTCGCCGCCACCCAGACCTCCCTGCTCGGCACCTCACACCGCCAGGCCCCGGTCAAGAACGTGGTCAAGCGCGTCCGCGAGGGCGTGAGCAGCCTGTTCTCGCTGCCGGACGGCTACCAGGTCGTCCTCGGCAACGGCGGCTCCACCGCCTTCTGGGACATCGCCGCCTTCGGCCTGGTACGGGAGAAGTCCCAGCACCTGGACTTCGGCGAGTTCTCCTCGAAGTTCGCCTCCTCGGTCAAGGCCGCGCCGTGGCTCGGTGAGCCGACCGTGATCAAGAGCGCCCCGGGCACCCACCCGCTGCCGGCCGCCGAGGCCGGCGTGGACGTCTACGCGCTCACCCACAACGAGACCTCGACCGGCGTCGCGATGCCGATCGCCCGCCCGGCCGGCGCCGACGAGGGCTCGCTGGTCCTGGTGGACGCCACCTCGGGCGCGGGCGGCCTGCCGGTGGACATCGCCGAGACGGACGTCTACTACTTCGCCCCGCAGAAGTCCTTCGCCTCCGAGGGCGGCCTGTGGCTGGCCACCTTCTCCCCGGCCGCCCTGGAGCGCGCCGCCGGGATCGCCGCCTCCGGCCGCTACATCCCGCCGTTCTTCTCGCTGCCGACGGCCATCGACAACTCGTCGAAGGACCAGACGTACAACACGCCGTCGCTCTCCACCCTCTTCCTGCTGGCCGACCAGCTGGACTGGATGAACGGCAACGGCGGGCTGGACTGGGCCGTCGCCCGTACCGCCGACTCCTCGTCCCGGCTGTACTCCTGGGCCGAGAAGTCCGCCTACGCCACGCCCTTCGTGGCGAACCCGGCCGAGCGCTCCCAGGTGGTCGGCACCATCGACTTCGACGAGTCGGTGGACGCCGCCGCGGTGGCCAAGGCGCTGCGCGCCAACGGCATCGTGGACACCGAGCCGTACCGCAAGCTGGGCCGCAACCAGCTGCGCATCGCGATGTTCCCGGCGATCGACCCGGCGGACGTCGAGGCGCTCACCCACTGCATCGACTACGTGGTCGAGCAGCTCTGACCCGGCGCCCCAGGACACGGCCGAGGGCCACCGCCGACGGGCGGTGGCCCTCTCGCCGTTCCGGGAGCCGGTGGCCGCCGAGCCGGTGGCCGCGGAGCGGGTGGCCGCGCGGCTGCGTGGCCGCAGGGCCTCGCCGGTGGGCCGCGGGGCCGCTAGCGGCCGACCAGCGAACTGATCAGCACGACGACCAGCATCAGCACCAGGGTGCCGGAGACGATGCGCATACGAGTCTTGGGATCCACGGTCAACGAGCGTACCTCCGGCTCACCCCGGACTCGTCCCGGGGCCTGGGCCCCAGTCCGCCAGCGCCCAGGAGCGCAGCGACTCGTAGTGCACCGGTCCGCCGCCCTGGTCGCTGCGGACCAGGTGCAGCCGGGCGGCCTCCCACTCGGGCCCCCGGTAGTCGGCCAGCGCCGCCACCAGGCCGTCCAGCTCGGCCGCCGCGAGCCTGCGCACGGCCCGCCGGTGGCCGCGCGAGGAGCCCGCCCGGGCCAGCGTGAGGTGCGGGTGGAAGGGGAAGCCGTCGCTCGCCCCGGTGACCTCGGCGGCGGCCCCGGCGACGGCCTCGGCCAGCCGCCGCAGCGCCCACGCCTGCCCCTCGACACCGGCCCAGAGCACCCGGTCGCCGAACCGCCCCGCGCCCGCGATCCGCAGCCGGTGCACCGGGTGGACGGCGGCGACGGCGGCCAGCCCCGCCTCCAGCTCCGGCAGCCGCTCGGCCGGCACCTCGCCCAGGAAGGCCAGGGTCAGGTGCCAGCCGTCGACGCCGGTCCAGCGCAGCCGTTCCGCCCCGGGCAGCTCCCGCACCGGCGCGAGCGCGTCGGCGAGCCCCTGCAGCGCCCCGGCCGGCGGCAGCACCGCCACGAACAACCTCATGGACCCATCTTCCCGCGCACGCCGGTCCGGGATAGAACGGATCCATGATCGATTCCAGCCTGGAGATCCGCACCGGCGGCCCCGAGGACGTCCCCGACATCCTCGCCCTGCTCGACGGCGCCGTGGCCTGGCTGGCCGCCCGCGGCCGCACCGGCCAGTGGGGCGACCAGCCCTTCAGCACCGACCCGGCCCGGTCGGAGCACGTCGCGAAGTACGCCGCCGAGCCGTTCCTGATCCGCCTCGCCGTGGACGGGCAGGGCCGGACGGTCGGCTCCTGCGTGCTGTCCGAGGAGCGCGGCGCGCACGTCCCCGCCGTGGCCGAGCGCGAGCTGTTCGTCCGCAACCTGGTCACCGACCGCGGCCGCAAGGGCTCCGGCATCGGCGCCGCGCTGATCGCCGACGCGGTGGCGCAGGCCCGTCGGCGCGGCATCGGCCTGCTCCGGGTGGACTGCTACGCCGGCGCCGACCGCCGGCTGGTCGCCCAGTACCGGGCGCTCGGCTTCACCGAGACCGAGGGCTTCGAGGTCCAGCGGCCGGACGGCGACGTCTGGCCGGGCCAGGTCCTCGCCATCCGGCTCTGACCCCGCCACGGCCCCGGGGCGCCTCCCGGGGCCCGGCGCGCCGCCGGCGGCGTCAGCAGGCGGTGGCCAGCTCCGGCTTGGCCGCCGCGCCGGTGCGCGGCACGAAGGCCACCACCCGGCCGCCGCGGCCCGGGTGCAGGTCGAACCGCACCCGCAGGTCCGCACTGCGGGCCAGCACCAGGCCGACCGCGACGGCCGCCGCCGCGGACACCAGCCCGCAGGCCAGCAGGCCGAGCCGGGGCCCGTAGGAGGCCGTCACCCAGCCGACGATCGGGGCGCCGATCGGCGTGCCGCCGGTGAAGACCAGCACCAGCAGGCCCATCACCCGGCCGCGCATCTCCGGGTCGGTGGCCAGTTGCAGCGAGGAGTTGACCGAGGTGTTGAAGCTCAGTCCGAAGACCCCGACCAGCACCAGCAGCAGCGCGAAGGTCCAGTAGTCGGGCGCGAACGCGGCGACCACCTCCAGCAGGCCGAAGGCCAGCGCCGCACCGACCAGTCGGCGCAGCCGCGGGGCGCCCCGGCGGGCGGCGAGCAGCGCGCCGGCCAGCGAGCCGACCGCCATCGCGGTGTTGAGCAGGCCGTACTGGCCGGCGCCCACCTTGAAGGTGTCGTACGCGAAGCCGGAGAGCAGCGTCGGGAAGTTGAAGCCGAAGGTGCCGATGAACCCGGCCAGCACCATCGGCCAGAGCAGCTCGGGCCGCTCCCGCACGTACCGCAGGCCCTCGCGCAGCTGCCCCTTCTCACGGGCGATCGGCTCGGTCGGGCGCAGCTCGCTCTCCCGCATCGCGAGCAGCCCGCCGATCACGGCGGCGAAGGAGAGCGCGTTGACGGCGAACGCCCAGCCGCTGCCGACCGCGGCGATCAGCAGGCCCGCGACGGCGGGGCCGACCAGCCGGGCGGTCTGGAAGTTGGCGGCGTTCAGACTGACGGCGTTGGCGAGGTCCTTGGGGCCGACCATCTCGGAGACGAACGCCTGCCGGGTCGGGTTGTCCACCACGGTGACCAGGCCGAGCAGCAGGGCGAAGGCGTACACGTAGTACGGCGTCACCACGCCGCCGACGGTCAGCACCGCGAGGCCGGCGGCCAGCAGGCCCATCGCGCCCTGGGTGTAGATCAGCAGCCGGCGCTTGGGCATCCGGTCCGCGAGCACGCCGCCGAACAGGCCGAGCAGCAGCATCGGCAGGAACTGCATGGCGGTGGTGATGCCGACCGCGAGCGGGCTGCCGGTGAGGCTCAGCACGAGCCAGTCCTGGGCGATCCGCTGCATCCAGGTGCCGGTGTTGGACACCACCTGGCCGGCGAAGTAGTAGCGGTAGTTGCGAACGCGCAGGGAGGAGAACATCCCTCCGGGCCGGGTGAAGCGGGCGCCGGTCGGGGACGCTGCCGCGTGGGTGCGGCGCTGGGCGGCGGGGTCCGCCGCGGTGCGTTCGTCGGGGTCGTCGTCGCCGCTGCCGGGCAGTCCCGTGGGGGCGGGGGCCTGGGCGTCGGCGGCCGCGGCACTGGCCGCGGCGGGGTCGGTGGTCGGTTCGTCGGTGCGGATGGCGGCGGCGCTGGCTGCGGCCGGCGGTGTCACGGTGGTCTCCCCTCGTGGCGGGGGGGGGGGGGGGGGGGGGGGCGCGCGGCGGGGGGGGGGGGGGGGGGGGGGGGGGGGGGGGGGGGGGGGGGGGGGCGGGGGGGGGGGGGGGGGGGGGGGGGGGGGGGGGGGGGGGGGGGGGGGGGGGGGGGGGGGGGGGGGGGGGGGGGGGGGGGGGGGGGGGCCCGGGGGGGGGGGGGGGCCCCGGCGGAGGCCGGAGGCCCGTCGGGGCGGCCGCGCCGGGGCGGT